>NZ_QUMC01000010.1:0-92426 GCF_003481925.1 Butyricicoccus sp. OF10-2
ACAAGGTTGATAGGTCAGGAGTGGAAGTGCAGTAATGTATGGAGCGGACTGATACTAATAGGCCGAGGGCTTGACCTTAAATGTTAGGTAACCTCGAAAGATAGCTTGCAAGTAGGATTGTTCAGTTTTGAGGGTGTAAATCTTCAAAAGTAGGTGTTAATGGTGACGAGGGTACACCTGTTCCCATTCCGAACACAGTAGTTAAGCTCGTTTACGGTGACAATACTTGGCTGGCGACGGCCTGGGAAGATAACTCAACGCCTACATCTAAGCAGCAACGAAAGTTGCTGCTTTTTCTATACTACTGAGAGGAAAAGCGCCGATGTATCAGTATATTTTATTTGATTTGGATGGCACACTTACCGATTCACGCGAGGGCATTACTAAATCGGTGCAGTATGCGCTGGATAAAATGGGCATCCACGAGCCGGAGCTCAAGCCTCTGGAGCGCTTTATCGGTCCGCCACTGTACGACGAATTCCGCCGCAGCTACGGCTTCGATGACGCCGAGGCAAAGCAGGCAATTGAGTTCTACCGTGAGCGATTCGGCGTGATCGGTTGGAAGGAGAACATGCTCTACAACGGGATTCCGGAGCTGCTGAAGGCATTGACGGACGCCGGAAAGACCCTGTCTACTGCATCGTCCAAACCGGCGTTTTTCATTGATAAAATCGTCAAATACTTTGATATTGCGCAGTATTTCACCGTGGTTTCCGGTGCAACGCTGGATGGCACAATCGGCACAAAGGCACAGGTCACACAGCAGGCGCTCGACCGTTTGCAGGTGCAGGATCTGTCACAGGCTGTACTGGTCGGTGACCGCCTGCACGATGTGGAAGGTGCAAAGCAATGCGGTATTGACTGCATCGGCGTGACGTTCGGCTTTGGCGGCCGAGAGGAGCTGGAGGACGCAGGCGCGAAGCATGTAGTCGACCGCGCGGAGGAACTGCTGCCGCTGCTGCTCTGAATTTCCATAAAAAGCTGTCTTTCGAGACAGCTTTTTTGCGTTTTCGAGCAGAGAAAACCGCGCAAAAATCTGCAAATTATGCAGGTTTTCTCTCCTATTATGGGGCACATTGTGCTATAATATAAACTGAATAAAAGTACATTGAAAGGAGTTCTCTCCGTGGCAGATATTACCGTACAAAACCTGACCAAATATTATGGTGACCGCCTGATCCTGAAGGACATTTCCTTCGACATTCAGCCGGGCGAAAAGGTTGCTATTTTAGGCGCAAACGGCGCCGGAAAGACCACTTTACTCAATATTTTGACCGGCAGACTGTCGTATGACGGCGGACACGTTGCGTTCGGACAGGGACGAACCGCAGGTGTCATTGATCAGATGCCGGATTTTCCGCCGGAATCGACCGTGGAGGATATTCTCCGTCTGGCGTTCAAGGAGTCCGACGAAGTTGCGGCAGCAATGGACGCGCTGACCGATGAAATGACGCGCAAGCCGGATGACGCATCGCTGCTCAAGCGTTACGCGCAGCTGGAAACGCGGCTGGAAATCCTCGGCGGCTACAACCGAGATTACGAGATCAATCGTGTGTGCAACGGTCTTGAAATCGCGCAGGAAATGCGCTCGCAGAAGTTTGACTTGCTCTCCGGCGGCGAAAAAACGCGCATCAACCTCGCCCGCATCATTCTCGAACAGACCGACGTGCTGCTGCTCGATGAGCCGACCAACCACCTCGACATGGACGCTGTGGACTGGCTGGGCAATTATTTGGAGAATTACCGCGGCACCGTGCTCATTATCTCGCATGACCGCTGGTTTATCGACCAGTGCTGCGACCGCGTGATTGAAATCCACGATTGCACCTGCGATTTCTACAACGGCAATTACTCGTACTATGCGGTCGAGCGTGAGCGTCGCCGTGAGGAGCAGCTCAAGCACCACGAGCACGAGCTGGCGGAGAAAAAGCGTCTGGAGGCGACTGCGCGTTCCATGCACGAGCACGGCACCGAGCATCTGGCAAAGCGTGCCGCGTCCATCGAGAAGCGCATTGCGCGTATGAAGGTCACTGACCGGCCCAAGACCGACAAAAAGATGACCGTCACGTTTGGTGACCCGAACTACGAGACTGAGGAAGTGCTCAAGGTTCGTGATATTACAAAGAGTTATGACGGACGAGAAATATTACACAATGTATCGTTCAACATCCGCAACCGCGAGCGTGTCGCGCTGCTTGGCGCAAACGGCGCCGGAAAGACCACCATGCTGAAAATCCTGCTCGGCGAGGAAGTGCCGGATGGCGGCGTCATCCGCAAGGGCGTTGGACTCAAGCCGGCGTACCTGCCGCAGCAGGTGTATTTTGCCAATCCGCACCGCAACCTCATCGACACGCTCATCTACGACAAGAACGTATCCATGCAGGTGGCGCGAAACCGGCTCGGTTCGTTCCAGTTTACCGGTGAAACCCAGCTGAAAACCGTGGATATGCTGTCCGGCGGTGAGAAAAGCCGTTTGCGCCTGTGTGAACTGATGTACGATCCGCTCAATCTGCTCATCCTCGACGAGCCGACCAACCACCTTGACCTTGCATCTCGCGAGTGGATTGAGGAGGCGGTTGAGGCATTCGACGGCACGCTGCTGTTTGTTTCGCATGACCGCTACTTCGTCGAGCGCTTTGCAACCCGCGTGCTCTACCTCGAAAACGGTTACCTGACCGACTTTATCGGCTCGTACAGTGTGTTCCTCGACTGGCGCGCCAAGGGCGGCGGCGCACTGCCGGAAGCGGCGCCCGCACCGGCGCCCAAAAAGAAAAAGGCCGCCGTCCCGACACTGGACGACGGACCCAAGCCGCCCGAAAAACCTAAGCGCACCGGCGGCACAAAGAATCTGCAAAAGCTGCTGAACACGCTTGAGCGCGAGATTTCACAGCTGGAAACGCAGTCGTCCGACCTCGAACAGCAGATGGTGGACGCGGCATCGGATTCCGGCAAGCTGCTCGAGCTGATGACCGAAAAAGAAGCCTGTGACGAAAAACTCGCCGCAAAAATGGACGAATGGGAAGCCGTTGCGGCCGAGCTGGAGGAACTGCAATGAAAGAAAAAAGGGTATGGATAGGGCTTGCGGTGCTGTTCGCTGTCATTGGCGTGCCGCAGCTGTTCTGGAAGCCGTCGCGGTTCGGCGGTATTTTCCTGCTGGCGCTTGCCATCGGCTGTACGGGGGAATGGCTGATGCTTTGCGGACGCGAAAAGCATAAGGCGTGTCGCCTTTTGTCGCGCGTGGGACGCGTACTGTTTGCATTGTTTGTGCTGTCGTTTGCGGCGGTGCAGATGTTTGTGATCGGCATAGCATTCGACGAGGATGACCCGTCAGCTGCGCCGCAGGCGGATTACTATCTGGTACTGGGTGCGCTCGTCAATCCGAACGGACAGCCGTCGGCGGCTCTGGCGGCACGATGCGATACGGCGATCGCGGTGCTGAACGTCAATCCGGGCAGTCAGGCCATCCTGTGCGGCGGTCAGGGCGGCGATGAGCCGTGCACCGAAGCTGCCGCCATGCAGGATTACATGGTCGCGCACGGCGCAGACGCAGAACGGCTGATCCTGGAGGACAAGTCGAGCACGACCATCCAGAATATCGCCAACGCAAAAAAGCTGTTGCCCGAGGGCGCAGCGGTTGCCGTAATTACAAATGATTATCATCTTGCCCGTGCACGCCGCCTGCTGGCGCATGCCGGTCTGGGCGACGCAGGCGTTCCCGCGAAAACGCCGTATCCGGGGCAGTGGATGGCGGTAAGGTGCCGCGAATACTGCTCCATCATGGGCTTGATATTCACCGGACGCTGGTAAACGCAATTTTGATGAATTTTCCGTGCTTCACACGATTTGGAGATAGAATATGTTTGAAAAACTGAAAGTCTTAGCGGCGCGGCTGGACGAGCTGGAAATGCGGCTTTCCGCGCCGGATTTATACGACGACCCCGACCGGGCGGCCAAGCTGCTGCGCGAGCGCAACGAACTCGAGCCGATCGTCACGGCGTTCCGCGAATACGAGCAGGCACAGCGCACGCTTGCGGACGCGACCGAAATGCTGTCCGACCCGGACATGAAGGAGCTGGCGCAGGAGGAGCTGCAGCAGGCGAAAAGCGACATTGCCCGTATGGAGGACGAACTGAAAATCCTGCTGCTGCCCAAGGACCCGAACGACGAGAAGAATATCTACGTTGAGATTCGCGGCGGTGCAGGCGGCGAGGAAAGCGCGCTGTTTGCCGCTGACCTCTACCGCATGTATACGATGTACGCCGACAAGCGCGGCTGGCAGACCGAGGTCATGAACAAATCCGAGACCGAACTCGGCGGCTATAAGGAAATCGTGTTCCGCGTGGCAGGCGACAAGGTGTACTCGCGGCTCAAGTTCGAGAGCGGCGTACACCGCGTGCAGCGTGTGCCCGAGACCGAAAGTCAGGGCCGCGTTCACACCTCGACAACCACCGTGGCTGTCCTTCCCGAAGCGGAAGAACTCGACTTCTACATCGACCCGAAGGATTTACGCATCGACACGTTCCGCGCATCCGGTGCGGGCGGTCAGCACATCAATAAGACCTCATCGGCTATCCGTGTCACCCATATTCCGACAAATACGGTCGTAGAGTGCCAGGATGAGCGCAGCCAGCACAAAAACAAGGACAAGGCGCTGTCCGTTCTGCGTTCGCGGCTGTACGAGGCCGAGGTGGAAAAGCAGCGTGCGGCCATCGCCGCCGACCGAAAAAGCCAGGTCGGCACCGGCGACCGTTCGGAGCGCATCCGCACCTACAATTTCCCGGAGAATCGCGTGTCCGATCACCGCATCAAGCTGACCATCTACAAGCTGGATCAGTTCCTGAACGGCGATATGGACGAGATTTTAGACGCACTCATCGCGGCTGACACAGCGGAAAAGCTGAAAGAGCAGAGCGAAATGTAGCCTTAGAACTGGATTTCGTCATCCTCATTGTCCCAATCGTCCCACTTGTCCTCGGTCTGGCTCTCCAACTCAGCATTCAGATCGGACATATCGCCGAACTCTACGCGGCATATAATTTTCGTGCAGGTGGTGAACAGCACGCGGACGTAAAACCGCTTGGGCACGCGCTCGTAAATGCGCGATGCGCTTTCCGTGCCGCCGGCCTTGGTCTGCGGGCTGTTGGCAATGTAGCCGACCTTGCCGATGTACGGCAGAAACGCGCGGATGGCATCACTGTCATACGGGTTGCTCGGCTCCTTGATGCATCGGATAAGATTGCCGATCTTGAACGGTTCGAGGCCGTAATAGTGATTAAAGCCTGTTATCGTGACGAAAATGTTCTTGTTCTTTGCCATGCGAAGCACTCCTTTCTTTTATAATTGGAGTATAGCATGGTGAATGTACGATAAACCTCTCTTTGGTGGGAAACAAGGGTCACAGACCCTTATAATAAAAGGAGGATTTTCATGTTAAGAAGTGGTGTAATTTTACTTGTTCTGGGCATCGCCGTATTTCTTGCGGCGAGTGTGCAGCTGTTTCGCGGCGGGACGAAGAAAGTCCACTGGTGTATTTCGTGCGTGCTGGCAATCCTGCTCGTGGGGAGCGGGATTTGGAACGCAAACCGTTATTTTGACCTCGGTATCGGCGTGCCAAAGACGTTTTCTGCGGAAAACTGGGCGAAAACCGCACCGAGCCAGCGGCATTTCATGGTCAGCGACCTGCAGGACAGCATCGAACTTGTCGGCATGAGCGCAGACGAGGTGCGTGAGCTGCTCGGCACGCCGGACTATACAGACACCGATACCTGCCTTTCGTACCTCATTGCACAGCCGTTTGATGAGGTAACGCTCGACCTGACGCTGGAAAACGGCATCGTCACCAAAGTGGAAGAAAAAGACCATTGATATCATAAATGGAAGTGTAAACTGATGAAAACAACTCTTTTGACACCGGAAACCGACGAAAACGCGGTAAAAACCGCCGCAGAACTGATTCGAGCGGGCGAGGTCGTCGGCATGCGACCGAAACCGTATACGGCCTTGCGGCGAATGCGCTGAACGGCGAGGCGGTAAAGAAAATTTTCCTTGCGAAAGGCCGTCCGCAGGATAACCCGCTGATCGTCCACATCGCGGATTTCGAGCAGATTTACGACCTGTGTCCGGCGGTTCCGCCGCAGGCAAAGCAGCTTGCCGAGGCGTTCTGGCCGGGTCCGCTGACCATGATCGTGCCCAAGGGCGACTGCATTCCGGACGAGGTTTCGTGCGGACTGGACACCGTGGGCATCCGCCTGCCGTCGCACCCGATGGCGCGTGCGCTGATTCGGGAGAGCGGCGTACCGCTGGCGGCTCCGTCCGCGAATACGTCCGGCAGACCGTCCACGACCACGGCGGCGCACGTCATGCATGATATGGACGGCAAGATTGCGGCTGTATTGGACGGCGGCGCGTGCGGCGTCGGCGTGGAGAGCACGGTAATCACACTCGCGCTCGAGCGTCCGCGTCTGCTGCGTCCGGGCGGCATCACGCTCGAACAGCTGCGCTCGGTGCTCGGCGAGGTGGATGTTGACCGCGCGCTGTACGAGAAGATCGGGGATGACGTGAAGGTGTCGGCGCCCGGCATGAAATACCGGCATTATGCGCCGAAAGCGCCCGTAACGGTCGTGCGCGGCGATCCGCAGGACACGGCAAAGTACATTGCAGCGCATATCGGGGACTCCACCGGCGTACTGTGCTTTGATGAGTACAAGAATATGTTCCCGAACTGCATCGTGGAGTGCTTCGGCTCGAGGGACGATCTCGGTGCACAGGCGCGCGAGGTATTCGACCGCCTGCGGGCGTCGATGATACCAGCGTAACGCAGATTTGGGCGCAGTGCCCCTCAGATGAAGGTCTCGGTCTTGCAGTGGCGAACCGTATCAAGAAAGCGGCGGGGTTTTCGGTGGTGGAGGTTTAACATGGCTATTCCGAAATATGATGAAATGTATGCGGATTTTTTGCGTGTATTAGCAGATAATCGAATACATAGCCTATCTGATATACAGGATGCGATTGCTAAAAAACGTCATCTGACAGAGGATGAATTGGCGGAGAGGGCACCTAACAAACCGGGAACTGTGTTCAGCAATAGAGTAGCTTGGACAAAGGCATATCTGATGAAAGCAGAGTTGATTTGTTCTGCGAAGCGTGGTTATTGCCGAATCACAACAGATGGGCAAAAACTCCTTTCCAAACGCTTGAAAAAGATAGATAATACGGTTTTAGCCGCTATAAAGGATTTACAGAATATCTGAATTCTGAAAAAGTTCAAGATGAAAATGTTGAATTACGTTGTGAAAGTCCCCAAAGCGACGTACAACCTTTGATAGATGAAGCACCGGATGAACTGATTACAAAAGCAGTTGATACACTAAACAAATCGCTGGCTGATGAATTGCTTCAAGAGATTATGGAACAAACGCCGGCATTTTTTGAATGGTTGGTGCCATACTTGTTGGGTAAAATGGGATATGCGTTTCAGAACGAGATCTCAGCAAAATAAGCCATCAATCGCGTGATGGTGGCATAGATGGCGTGATTCGGCAAGATAAATTGGGCTTTAGTAAAATCTATATTCAAGCGAAAAGATGGGACCCGCAAGTGGTAGTAGGCCGCCCGGAACTGCAAAAATTTTATGGTGCCTTACCGAGCGGGACTGCACACGGATTGTTTATCACAACAGCACGGTTTTCGGATGATGCGAAAAAATATGCTGAAAATAGAGGAAACATTGTTTTGGTGGATGGGATACGCTTGGTCAATCTGATGATTGAACATAATGTTGGCGTTTCGGTTGAGACACAATATGTGATAAAAAAGATAGATTCGGACTTCTTTAAGGGAGAATAATCAGGAAGTGAAACTAATGAAAATCATCGGCTTGACCGGCGGCAGCGGCACCGGCAAAGGCACGGTTGCCGCGCGTATGCGCGCTCTCGGGGCAGGCTGGGTGGACGCGGATGCCGTCTACCGCACGCTCTGCGCGGAGAACCGCGAAATGCTGTCCGCGCTCGATACCGCCTTCGGCGGCGTAACCGACGCGAACGGCGTACTTGACCGTCCGAAACTCGCGAAAATCGTGTTTTCCGACCTTGCAAAGCTGCAGCAGCTCAACGAAATCACCACACCGTATATTCGCACGGCTTCGCTCGAGGCCATCCGCGCGCAGAGCGCGTGTCCAATCGTGCTGTACGATGCGCCGACCCTGTTTGAAGCCGGTGCGGATGACTTCTGCGACAAAATCATCGCTGTGCTCGCGCCGCACGACACGCGCGTTGCCCGTATCATCGAGCGGGACGGTCTGTCCGATGAAGCCGCACGCGCCCGCATCGATGCGCAGCCGAACGACGCGTTTTACCGCGAAAAATGCGATTTTATCATCGAAAACAACGGCGATCTCGATGCACTCTATCGGGACACCGATGCTTTATACAGTCAACTCATTAAGTGATTCGGATTAAAAAAGGAGAATGCAACATGACTTCCGAACAGCTTTTTTACGACAAAAAGACCGGCTTTGACCGTCTGACCGACGAGGACAAGCAGGGCATTCAGACCTACGCCGAGGGTTACAAAAAATTCCTCGACGAGAGCAAAACCGAGCGTGACGCTGTGCTGGAAATCGCCCGCATGGCTGAGAGCAAGGGCTTCCGTGCCTGGACGCGTGACGACACGCTTCGTCCGGGCGACAAGATCTACCGCATCAACCGCCACAAGGGCATCATGCTGGCTGTTATTGGTGAAAAGAGCCTCGCCGAGGGTGTGCGCCTGACCGCCGCGCACCTCGATGCACCGCGCGTTGACATCCGCACCGTGCCGCTGTACGAGGACAACGGCATGGCGTTCTTCAAGACCCACTACTACGGCGGCATCAAGAAGTACCAGTGGACGGCCATTCCGCTCGAGCTGCGCGGCGTTGTCTGCGTGTGCGAGAACGGCGAGGTCAAGCGCGTGCAGGTGCGCGTAGGCGACAAGCCGACCGACCCGAAGTTCGTTATCACCGACCTGCTCCCGCACCTTGCAACCGAGCAGATGACCCGCAAGGCGACTGAGGTCATCAAGGGCGAGGGTCTGAACATCCTCATCGGCTCGGTTCCGAGCGAAACCGTGGACGAAAAGTGCAGCGAGAAGATCAAACTCGCCATCATGGAGCACCTCAACCGCGAGTACGGCATGACCGAAGCGGATTTCCTGTCTGCAGAGCTGTGCTGCGTTCCGGCGTTTGACGCCTGCGACATCGGCTTTGACCGCTCGTTTGTCGGCGCGTACGGCCACGACGACCGCGTTTGCTCCTACCCGGCGGCAACCTCTCTGTTCGACCTGACCGAGACTCCGGCACATACCGGCGTCTGCCTGCTGGTGGACAAGGAGGAGATCGGCTCGGACGGCGTAACCGGCATGCAGTCCCGCGCGTTCGACACCTTTATGGCCGACCTCTGCCGCGCCCAGGACGTGCTGCTCGACGAGTGCTTTGAGAACTCGGTCTGCCTGTCTGCCGACGTTTGCAACGCCTTTGACCCCAACTATCCGGAGGTCTCCGAGAAGCGCAACGATGCGCGCGCAAACTGCGGCTTCGCGCTCGTCAAGTACACGGGCGCACGCGGCAAGTCCGGCACCTCGGATGCAACCGCTGAGCTGATGGCGCGCATCCGCTGCATCTTTGACAAGGCGGGCGTTATCTGGCAGACCGGTCAGCTTGGCAAGGTTGATCAGGGCGGCGGCGGCACGGTTGCCATGTACCTCGCAAACCGCAACATTGACACCGTAGACGCAGGCGTTCCGGTGCTCTCCATGCACGCACCGTTCGAGTGCATTGCCAAGCTGGATCTGTATATGGCATACAAGGGCTTTGGTGCGTTCTACCGCGATTAAACGAGATAAAACGGAGGTTTTACCATGCTGTTGATTCAAAACGGACGGGTTCTCGACCCGTATACGCAGATGGATGCGCTGTGTGATGTGCTGATCGGTGACGACGGCGTTATCGCGCAGGTGGCAGAGCACATCGACGCGCCCGCGGGCTGCACGGTGTATGACGCGAGCGGGCTGACGGTATCTCCCGGCTTTGTGGACGGCCATGTGCACTTCCGCGATCCGGGTCAGACCCAGAAAGAGGACGTGCTGACCGGTGCAGCGGCGGCAGCCGCGGGCGGCTATGCCACGGTAATCTGCATGGCGAACACCGTGCCGACCTGTGACACACCCGAGATCATCCGCTACGTTACCGACAAGGCGAAGGACTGTCCGGTGCAGGTTTTGCAGGCAGGCTCGGTCACCAAGGGCCTGAAAGGGCAGGAGCTGACCGACTTTGACGCACTGCTCGAAGCGGGCGCGCCGTGCCTGACCGATGACGGCATCAATCTGACGAGTGCGGCGCTGTGCCGCACCGCCATGGCGGAAGCCGCCAAGCGCGGCACGCTGCTCTCCTTCCACGAGGAGGAGCCGTCGCTCGTGCCGTCCCCGGGTGTGAACTACGGCTCGGCGGCCGCCAAGCATTTCGGCGTACCGGGCGCAATGGCGAGCGCGGAATCTGCAATGATCGGCCGTGACATTGCGCTGGCGCTCGATACCGGCGCACGGGTGCTGTTCCAGCACGTTTCGTCCGCGCAGTCTGTCGCGCTCATTCGGGCGGGCAAGGCGATGGGCGCGAAGATTTACGCCGAGGTCACGCCGCATCATCTGTCGCTGACCGAGGATGATGTGCCGGCACACGGCACTTATGCGCGCATGAATCCGCCGCTCCGCAAGGAGGCTGACCGTCAGGCGCTGATTGCGGCTCTGGCGGACGGCACCATCGACATGGTGGCAACCGACCATGCGCCGCACACCGCGGAGGAGAAGGCCCGCGAGTTCGCAAAGGCGCCGTCCGGCATCACCGGCCTGGAAACCGCATTCTCGGTGTGCAATACTTACCTCGTTCAGACCGGCAAGCTCACGCCGATGCAGCTTGTTGACCGCATGAGCAAGGCTCCTGCCGAGATTTACGGTCTGACCGACCGTGCTGTGCAGGCAGGCAATTTCGCCCGTCTGGTGCTGCTGGACTGGGATACCGAGAAGGTATACGAAACGTATAAATCCAAGGGAATCAACACGCCGTATACCGGTAAAAAACTCACCGGTTCGCCGAAGGCGATCGTTACCGGCACGAAAGTTACCGAATAAAGCCTGAAAAGGGACCCGAGAGGGTCCCTCGAGGCTGTCAAAAAACTATCGTTTTTCGAACAGCCTTTCGCTCGAAACCACGCTTTCGAGCGAATACTGAAGAAAAACCGCGCCCTGCGGGCACATTTTTTCTTCCCTTGTATAAATTCCGAGATACATGCTCCCGGAATTTATGAATTTGCTTCGCAAATTCTATTTTATGCGTGCTACCGCACGAAACGTAAAAATTAAAATAATACTTTTTTGACAGACTGAAGGGACCCGAGAGGGTCCCTCTTTGACATTCTGCGCGGAAGCAAAAAACTTGCGAAAAAATTTTGCAAAACCTATTGACAAATAAGCTGTATCCGCGCTATAATATACAAGCTGATTGCGATAAACCATCCAAACAGCGTGTGCCAGCATTTTATATTCCTCAATAGCTCAGTTGGTAGAGCATGCGGCTGTTAACCGCAGGGTCGTTGGTTCGAGTCCAACTTGAGGAGCCACTTTATAGGGGTATAGCTCAGCTGGTAGAGCATCGGTCTCCAAAACCGAGTGCCGTGGGTTCGATCCCTACTGCCCCTGCCAATGCTGCTATAGCTCAGTCGGTAGAGTGCATCCTTGGTAAGGATGAGGTCACCAGTTCAAATCTGGTTAGCAGCTCCATGAAGAACCGCTTATAAGCGGTTCTTTTTTTATGAAAAAATCCGCAAATGAGGGAGAAAAACAGATATGAAGCTGCGAAACTCTTTGTTTCTGCTGCTGACGGCCACGATTTGGGGTGTGGCGTTCGTGGCGCAGAGCGTCGGCATGCAGTATGTCGGACCGTTCACCTTTGTGTTCGCGCGCAACGTCATCGGCGGACTGGTCCTGCTGCCGGTCATCGCGGTGTTGGGCAAAAGCGGCGGCCCGCATCCGAAGCAAGCGCCCGAGGAGCACCGCAAAGCCCGCAAAACGCTCGTTATCGGCGGTATGTGCTGCGGCACGGCGCTGTGCGCGGGCAGCATCACCCAGCAGTTCGCGCTGCTGTATACGCCAGTCGGCAAGGCCGGATTCCTCACCGCGTGCTACATCCTGATCGTGCCGCTGCTCGGCCTGCTGTTCGGCCGCAGATGCGGTGTGAAGCATTGGTGCGGCGTTGCGCTGGCAATGGCCGGGCTGTACTTCCTGTGCATGACGGGCGGCAGCTTCGGCTTCGCGATGGGCGACCTCATCGGTCTGTCGTGTGCGCTGCTGTTCTCCATCCATATCACAGTCATCGACCATTTTTCGCCGCTGGTGGACGGCGTGAAGATGGCGTGCATCCAGTTCTGGGTCTGCGCATTCGTTGCGGGTGTCGGCATGCTGATTTTCGAGCATCCCACCTGGGCGAACATCCTCGCGGCATGGAAGCCCATCCTGTATGCCGGTGCGATGTCGTCCGGCGTGGGCTATACCCTGCAGATTGTCGGTCAGAAGGGCATGAACCCGGCGGTAGCATCGCTTATCATGAGTCTGGAGTCGGTTATCTCGGTTATCGCAGGCTGGCTTATTCTCGGTCAGGCGCTGTCCGGTCGAGAAATTTTCGGCTGTGTGCTGATGTTTGGCGCTATCGTGCTGGCACAGCTGCCGGAACGGAAAAAACAGAGCGTATAATGCAAAAGACAGACGGAGAGACGGTTATTTACCGTCTCTTTTTTGCGTTTTGTGCTCGCCAATCATCGTATAGAGCGCTTCTAGCGCATCCGAAAGCGTGCCGACCTCATCAATCAATCCGAGTGCGGCGGCCTGATTGCCGGAGATCACAGTACCGACATCGGCGGTCAGCTGACCGGTTTCGCGCATAAGCTGCTGCAGACGCTCGGCGGTGATATGTGAGTGCGAGGTGATGAAATCCACGATGCGCTCCTGAATTTTCGCCAGATACTCGAACGCCTGTGGCACAGCAATGATCGTGCCGTTCATCCGCACCGGATGAATGGTCATGGCGGCGGAAACGGCAATAAAGCTCTTTTTGGCGGCAACGGCCAGCGGTACGCCGATCGAATGCCCGCCGCCGAGCACGAGCGACACGGTCGGCTTTTTCATGCCCGCAATCAGCTCAGCGATGGCAAGTCCGGCTTCTACATCGCCGCCTACCGTGTTGAGCAGCATGAGCAGACCGTCGATCTCTTCCGCCTGTTCCACTGCCGCAATCTGCGGGATGAGGTGCTCGTACTTGGTGGTTTTGTTCTGTGCGGGCAGTTCCATGTGGCCCTCGATCTGGCCGACAATGGTGATGCAGTGTATTGTTCCGCGCGATGTTTTTGCCGTAATCGAGCCGGTTTCCGCGATGGCATTCTGCTCCGGCGCGGCAATGGACGGGGTTTCTTCGGACATAGATGATCCCTCCTGAAGTGGTGAATTTGCCCTAATCACAAGTTTTCCACAAGGTGCGGTGGATTATGCAGCGGTGGTTTTTCCACAGCCGATATTACAATGCGTAGTCGAAAAACCGAGATATACGGCGGCTTGCGAGGGTGTATACAAAAAGTTATCCACTTTATGCACAAGGTTATCCCCAGATACCCTGTGGAAAGTCCTGTGGATAAAGTGGATTACCAGTTTTTGTGACAGGTTTTTACAGCGGTATCCTGCGGAGCGGTCGCCGCTCTCTGATTTGCGCCAGACTATCTAACAAGGAAAAGGTAGGCGTTCAAAAAGGAAGGGCACTTATTTAATCCGCGCACGGCGCGGAAACAAGGTTTAGCAGCCTACGGGCAAACTGCAGGTGTCCCTTCCTTTTTGTCCCCGCCGCGGACATGGCAATTCCCTGCTGAATTTCAGCGAAAAACACCATGCCTGGACAGGGTGAACCGCCTGCACGGTTCAAGTGCCCCGGTTGCTCAGCGTAAAATAATGGACAGCTGCCGCTGTTCGACAAACACCACTTGCCGTTCCACTCCAAATTTGCTACAATAGAAATACATATATGTACAGCTCGGCTGTGCATATGCTGCAAAATGACAAAAATTATGGAGTTGATATCAATGAGCAATCCTATCGTTACAATTGAAATGGAAAATGGCGGCGTAATCCGCGCAGAGCTGTACCCGGAAGTTGCACCGAACACGGTTCGCAACTTTGTTTCTCTGGTGCAGAAGGGCTTTTATGACGGCACGATCTTCCATCGTGTTATCCCGGGCTTTATGATCCAGGGCGGCGACCCGGAAGGCACCGGCATGGGCGGCCCGGGTTATGAGATCCGCGGCGAGTTTACCGCAAACGGCTTCCAGAACGACCTGAACCACACCCGCGGTGTTCTGTCTATGGCGCGTACCGCTGCACCGGACTCCGCAGGCAGCCAGTTCTTCATCATGACCGAGGACGCACCGCATCTGGACGGTCAGTACGCTTCCTTCGGCATGGTTATCGACGGCATGGACATTGTTGACGCCATCGTCAACACCAAGCGCGACTGGCACGACCGTCCGCGCGAGGAGCAGAAGATGAAGTCCGTTACCGTGGATACGCAGGGCGTAGAGTACGAGGCTCCGGAGACCCTGTAACAGAGGGAGAGGATCGGTATTGTACTATACCAATAAGGAGACTTTTGTCCTGTCTGCGGACGGCTGCATGGATACCGAACGCGGCGGACTGGAATCCATTCTGGCCGGCAACGACGAGGGCGCAAAAGGCTGCTGTTTTTCGGTTGCCATGTCATCGGACGGTATTGCTGTGCTTTCGTCGGACGGCTGTGCTGCCGCGCCCGACGGCACGAGGCTGCCCGTCCGCGATTACAGCTACGCGGAGCTGCATCAGGCGGCGCCGCAGCTGACGCCGGTTAGTCAGGCGATCGAGCTGGCACGCACCTGTCAGGGCAAGATTGCCATCACCGTGCACGATCAGACCATGCTGCGGCAGCTGCGTATGACGCTGCGGTATGCGGATTGTCTGGATGACACGATCATCATCGGTCTGGGGCTGGTGGAAGCGGCTCGTGTTGCGTCTGCCAATCCGGATTTACATATCATGGGTGAGCTGCCCAATCTGCCGAGCGAGGTTGACGCGCTGGTCAATGCCGCGCAGACAACCGGCCTGTTCGGTCTGCGGGCCGAGCCGAAGGATTTGTCCGAGCGGCTGGTTTCGGCGTGCCGACAGGCGGGGCTGTTCACCATGAGCCGGTGCACGGACGATCCCAATACGCTTGCGGAACTCATCCGCAAAGGCGTAAACTTTATCGAAACACGCCGGCCGGACATCACGGCGGCGCTGCTGCCTGCCGGCGAGGCTGAACCGCACGGTATTCCGCTGAGATACTGATGAAATCCCGTAAAAGGACGCACATAGTGCGTCCTTTTCAGCTTGTCGAAAAAGTCAGATTTCTATTTTGTGCTTCGTGCGACAGCGCACATCAAATAGAATTTGCTGTGCAAATTCTAAAAATCCGGGGACATGTGCCACGCAGCGCGACCGAGAAGCCGCGCAAGGATAGCGTTCGGATTTTTGACTTATAGAGCGAGAAAATTTCGGCCGACAAGAGGAACGGTCTACGGTCCGTTCCTCTTGTCGGCAAAGCTGTAGTTTCGCGACAGCCTGAGGGCGGACCTTTGGTCCGTCCTTTTTCTATCCCTTTCCGCTTGAAATCCTGCAAAATTTGCGTAAATTTCAGTACCACACACTGTCAGAATGTGCTATACTTAATATGTATAGGTGCCTGCACCTGTCAACCAATATTTGCATCATTTTAGGTAGGAGAGCTCCATGAGATCACTGCGAATTTTACCGGCGCTGCTGTTCCTTTTGCTGCTGGGCGGCTGTGTGTTTCCTTCGGGCGATGAGCTGCTGGCTGCGCCCAAACCATCCAGTAATTACCAAAGTCTGCAGACTGAGCTGGAAAAGCAGCTTGCACAGGGCGTATCTTACGCCTCGCCGAGCGAGGGCGAAAACCGTTCGTCTATTCAGCTTGCCGATCTGGACAACGACGGCGTAGAGGAGGCCATCACGTTTTTCCGCGGCGCCACCTCGGCGACGAGCAACAAATTTACGGTAGCTGTTTACCGCAAGCAGGATGACAGCTACGTCTGCACCGGCACGATCGACGGCCGCGGAACGGCATTGCGTTCGGTCGAATTTCCGGTACTTGAGCCGAGCGGCAAGCGCGGCATGGTCCTCACCTGGCGCCTGCCGGGAGACGGAACAGGTGCGCTTACCATGTGCGATTTTGACGAAAACTGCACGCCGGATATCATTCTTGAAACCGAATATACCGCTATGGAGCTGACCGATCTGACCGGCAATGGCGCAAAGGATCTGCTGCTGATTACGAGCGACACCTCCGGCAAGCGCGTGGCACGCCTGTATCAGTATGACAACGGCTCCATGCTGCCGGCCGGTGAGACGGCGACCAGTCAGGGGACAGCTGCGGTTGAGCGCATGCAGTCCGGCCGTGTGCAGGACAGCAAGACCGCCGTGTTCGCTGAGGAAAAGGTGGCGAATGGCGCCGGTCTGACGACGGATATTTTCGTCTACTCGAACGACACGCTGCGCAATCTGGCACTGGACGGCGAGGATACCGCCAGCCACAGCACCTACCGTCCGGTGGCGGTCTACGCGAGCGACGTCAACGGCGACGGCATCACCGAGCTGCCGCGTGCAGTGCTGATGGCGGGCTATAAGGACACATCCTCGTCCGATGCGGTGTATATGCTCGACTGGTATGCCTACGGCATCGGCAAGGTTCCGGCCAAGGTTGCAACCACTTATCAGAACATTTCGGATGCGTGGAGCCTGCTGATCGACCAGAAATGGCATGACCGCATCACCGCAATCAAGGCAAACGACGGCGGACTCAGCTATGTGGAATTTTTTGAGTACCGCAAGAACAAAATGTCCATCCCGCTGTTTAACATTTACTGCGCGACCGGCTCCAACCGTGAATACTACGCCGAGCGCACCGATTTGATCCAGCTGGGACAGACCACGCAGGCCATCTACTTCGCCAAGCTGACAAATGAAGGCGAGCAGAGCGAGCTGGCGCTGACCGGAGACGAGATCAAAGCCCGATTCTCGCTGGTCAACCAGGCGTGGAACAATTAAGAATCATCAAACGCCGCAGAAACGCGGCAGTTACCAATAAGCGCTAAAAGTACAGGAGGATATTACAATGAAGCGCAAAATTCTGGTTCTGGAAGATGAAGAAAATATCCGCTCCTTTCTGGTTCTCAACCTGAAACGCAGCGGTTACGAGGTAATAGAGGCCGAAACCGGCGAAATAGCACTGGAAAAGTACCATGAAAATCAGGATATCGCGGTTGCGGTGCTGGATGTTATGCTGCCCGGCATCGACGGCTACGAGGTCTGCCGTGCCATGCGCGGCGCGGGCTATCAGGCGGGCGTTATCATGCTGACCGCCCGCACGCAGGAAGCGGATAAGGTAACCGGTCTGATGAACGGTGCGGACGATTATGTCACCAAGCCGTTTTCGGTTATTGAACTGGCGGCTCGTGTGGATGCGCTGTACCGCCGCGTATCCGGTTCGCCGTTCTCCGAGGATGACGTGATCAAGTCCGGTCCGTTCAAGCTCAATCTGCGTGCCCGCGAGGTGCTCAAGAACGGTGTGAAGATCGAGCTGACGCAGATCGAATACGGTCTGCTCAAGGCGTTCATGCAGAACATCGGCAAGGCGCTTTCGCGCGATGAGCTGCTCGAAATGGTCTGGGGACACCACTATGTGGGCGAGCTGAAGATTGTGGATGTGAATATCCGCCGTCTGCGGATTAAAATTGAGGATTCGCCGGCGGACCCGACCCATATTGTAACGGTCCGCGGCTACGGTTATATGTGGGAGGCTGATATAGCCAATCGCCGCACCCGCGGCGGGGGGAACGGCGGCGGTTTCGCCGCGGAAACCAAAAGGGTAGACACCTGCGGTTTCTACCCTCTTGGAACTCCCGTTTCCCTTTGTTTCCTAATCTGGTGCAGACCAGAGACCGGCGACCGCTCCGAAATAGGGGAACGGCAGTCGGGTTACCGTTGCGTGTCTTTCGCAACCTTTTCGCAATTCACCTTGTGCCGCTCTCTGCGTGGAGTAAACCGCATGTGTAGCAGTCAGAAAACAGCTTGAGCGGCTGAGGTTGCGTAATGGGCGGCCAACGGCCGCACCTACGGAAGATGAATAGTACGCCCGTTCCCCTATAGTCTCAGTTATGAATTATCGCCGTGCCCTCTAAGGGAAAGAGGAAGATTCACAAGAAGGAGGAAACCGCAGGTTGCTTCCTTCTTGTGCCCCCGCCGGGTAGGCGAATTCCCGCGCGGCGTCAGCGCACATTCCGCCGCTTGGTAAGCGGCATTAGAAAGGTCATTTTCTATGACAAATCGCAAGCAAAAACGCAAACCGGAACCGTCTCCGAAGCCGGAGGCACCGAAGGTGCAGCACTCGCCAGGCGGCATCAAGGGCCGCTGGCTGGTGAACTCTTTGTCCTTCGTGCTCGTCATTCTGGCTGTTGTGGTCATTTTGATCTCTGTCGGTGTTTCGGGATATTACTATGCCACCGTGCGCGACAACCTCGCGTCACGCGCGGCCACAACGTCGGACACGTTCCGCAAATACTTCACCGACACCTACGATCAGTTTTACACGCAGGCGGAGGCAACCGTCACCACATTTCAGGATCAGGACAAGTTTGAACAGCAGTTTCTGGACGCAAACGGCCGCATTCTGCTGTCCACCTCCGGATTATCCGGTGGCGGCGTTGCTTCGACCGAGGATGCGTCGCAGGCGCTTTCCGGCCAGAAAACCGCGGTTTTCACTGGCAGAGACCCGCTTTCTGGCGAGCGCGTGATGAGCGTCACAGCGCCGCTGCTGAGTGCGCGCGGCGATCTGGTCGGCGGCGTGAGGTATATCACCTCGCTGCGTATCGTCGAACGGCAGATCTGGATGATCGTCGGCTTCTCTCTGCTGGCGTGCCTGCTGTTCCTCATGCTGGTTGTGGCGTCGAACAGCTATTTTATCCGGTCGATCGTCGATCCGGTGCTCAAGATCAACACCATCGCCAAGGAGATCGCGGCCGGACGTTACGGCGTGCGGCTGCAGAAGACCTATGATGACGAGATTGGTGAGCTGTGCGATACCATCAATTATATGTCGGACGAGATCAGCCGCGCCGAACGCATGAAAAACGATTTCATTTCTTCGGTTTCACACGAACTGCGTACACCGCTGACCGCCATCGGCGGCTGGAGTGAGACACTGCTGGCCGGCGGCGGCGAGGACCCGGAGGAGGTCATGCAGGGCCTGACGATCATCCAGAAGGAGGCGGGCCGTCTGACCCGCATGGTCGAGGAGCTGCTGGACTTTGCGCGCATCGAATCCGGCCGCATGAAGCTGGAGATCGAGACGTTTGATATGTCCATCGAGCTGTATGAAGCGGTCTATATGTATGAAAATCTGCTCAAAAAGAGCGGAATCCGCCTGCTGTACGACGAAGATGTGGATGCAAACTATTACATCAACGGCGATCGCCACCGCATGAAGCAGGTGTTTCTGAATATTCTGGACAACGCCGCGAAATACGGCGGCGACGGCAAGCAGATTGATATTGACCTTAAACGTGATGGCGGCAACATCGTTGCGTCTGTGCGCGACTACGGTCAGGGTATTCCCGAAGCGGAGCTGCCGTTCGTCAAGGAGAAATTCTACAAGGGGTCATCCAAGCAGCGCGGCAGCGGCATCGGCCTTGCCGTGACGGAGGAAATCGTTTCCATGCACGGCGGTACGCTGGATATCGCGTCCGAGGTCGGCAAGGGAACGACGGTTACCGTCACCATGCCGTCCGCCAAGTCCGAGGAGGCGCTTGGCATTACCGGTGCCATTTCGAAGGCATCTGAAACCCCGTTTACCGAAGGAGAGCATTCATGACAACGCAAAAGAAAACCACCATCGGTGGTCAGGCAATCATCGAGGGTATTGTAATGAAGGGACCTAAGAAGTCCTGCACGGTTGTGCGTAAGGCGAACGGCGAGCTTGTCAGCAAGACCGAACCGACGCCGAGCCGTGCCCCGATTTGGGAAAAGCCGATCTTCCGCGGCGCGTATACGCTGTTCACTGCTATGAAGGAGGGCATGCAGGCCATCAACTACTCCGCGTCCTTCTTTGAGGACGAGGAAGCCGATGTGCCGCCGTCCAAGTTTGAACTCTGGCTGGAAAAGAAATTCGGCTCGGAGGGTCTGAACAAGATCATCCTGAGCATTTCAACTGTCATCGGCATTGCCCTGCCGATTGGCCTGTTCATCCTGCTGCCGAGCTTTCTCGGCGGTTTTGTGCCGAAAACCTGGGGTGTGCTCGCGCGCAATGTGCTCGAGGGCTGCGTGCGCGTCATTCTGTTCCTGCTGTTCATGTGGTCAGTGTCGCATATGAAGGACATCCGCCGCACGTTCGAGTACCACGGCGCAGAGCACAAGACCATTTTCTGCTACGAAGCAGGCGAAGAACTGACCGTTGAAAATGTCCGAAAACAGGGAAAATATCACCCGAGATGCGGCACCAGCTTCATGTTTGTGCTGATTATCATTGCGACCATCGTTTCATCGATCGTCTTTTCCATCATCGACATTACCAATCCGTTCGTGCGTATGCTCGCGCATTTGATCCTGCTGCCGCTTGTTGTCGGCATAAGCTACGAGTTTAACCGCTACGCCGGCCGCTCGGAGAGCCTGCTCTCGCGTGCGCTGCGCTGGCCGGGACTGATGGTGCAGCACCTGACTGTATTCGAGCCGGACGATTCCATGATCGAGGTTGCGATCACCGCGATGAAGGCGGTCATTCCGGATGACGGCTCGGACGAGTGGTAAGCGCCATGCACTATTATTTTGCGCCGATGGAAGGCGTGACCGGTGCGGTCTATCGCCGGACGCACCACGAATTTTTCTCAGGTGTGGACAAGTATTTCATGCCGTTTATCACACCGACCACGAATGAAAAGCTGACGCCGCGGCAAAAGCGCGATGTCCTGCCGGAGTACAACGAGGGCGTGCCTGCGGTTCCGCAGCTGCTCACCAAGTCTGCCGCGGACTGCATCTGGGCGGTGAATGCACTGCATGACCTCGGGTATCCCGAGGTCAATCTCAACCTTGGCTGTCCGTCCGGCACGGTGACGGCCAAGGGAAAGGGAGCCGGATTTCTCGCACATCCGGACGAGCTGGACCGGTTTTTTGACGAAGTCTTCGCAAAATGCGAGGGGATTTCGGTAAAAACCCGTCTCGGCGTGCATGAGGCAAGCGAGTTTGACAAGCTGCTCGAGATTTACAACCGCTATCCCATCACCGAGCTGACCATCCATCCGCGTGTGCGGCAGGATTTCTACAAGGGCAAGGTGCGCGAGAGCGATTTCGCGGCGGCGCTTTCGCGCTGCAGCATGCCCGTGTGCTACAACGGCGATCTCATCACCGAGCGGGACGTAAGCGCCGTCAGCGAACGCTATCCCGATTTGCCGGCGGTGATGATCGGTCGTGCGCTGATCGCCGATCCGTCTCTCGTGGCGCGCATGACCGGCGGCAAGGCCGCGGACGCAAAAACGCTCGAGACCTTCCACGATACATTGTTCATGCGATACTGCGAAGCCTTCGGCGACAGCCGGATTGCCATGCTGCGCATGAAAGAAATCTGGTTTTACCATCTGAATCTGTTTGAAAACAGCGAAAAACCGGGAAAATCGATTAAAAAAGCCAAAAATGCCGCAGAATTTCAGTCGGCGGCCGCAGCCGTGTTCCGTAATTGCAGGGTGCGGGCGAACGCCGTGCCGCTGTGGTTCAAACCCGCGCAAATTTTAGGAGTTGACCCTGTGTGACCAAGACTATCAACGATGTTTACATGCAGCTTTTCCGCCGTTTGAAAGAGGGCGGCGACCCGATGCCGCAGCTGACCGCGCGGGAGATTACCGCCTACGCCTGCAAAGCGGACAAAAAGCAGACGGCCGGCTGGTCCCATTTCTACGTTGAGGATACGACCGTGGATTACGCCGGTTTGCTGTGCGACCGCTGTCTGGACGGCGAACCGCTGGCGTACATTATCGGCGAATGGGATTTTTACGGCCTGACCTTCAAGGTGGATCGTTCGGTGCTCATTCCGCGCTCGGATACCGAGCGCCTGTGCGAGCTGGTCATTGAGCAGGCCAAAGAGCGGGTTTCACCGCGTATTCTCGATTTGTGCTGCGGCTCGGGCTGCATCGGCATTGCGGCGGCGCACACGGTCGAGGATGCCCGTGTGACCGCGATCGACCTATCGGACGGTGCGCTGCACATTACCCGCGAGAACGCCCGTGATCTGGGCGTGAGCAGCCGTTTGCTGACCATGAAGGCCGATGTCATGCACGCACCTCCGCGCGGACTTGGGCAGTTTGATATCATCGTTTCCAATCCGCCGTACGTCACCGAGGACGAAATGCAGATGCTCGACCGCAGCGTAGCCGATTTTGAGCCGCATGAGGCGCTTTACGGCGGCGAGGACGGTCTGGATTTCTATCATGCCATCTGCGACAGCTGGGGTGAACTGCTGGTGCCGAACGGCAGGCTGCTGTTCGAGTGCGGCTGGCAGCAGGCCGATGACGTGGCCGGCATCATGCAGCGGCACGGCTACAAGGATGTCACTATCACCGAGGATTACAGCGGCGTGCCTCGCATTGTGTACGGCACGAATAACCGTCCGGATGTGGATTTGACGAGGGATGCGTAAATCGGGATTTGCGGGAGTGTCGCCGTTATGGTTAGAGAATTGCGGAAAGAAGATATAAATAAGGTTGCAGATATATGGTTGGACACCAATATAAAGGCACATTCCTTCATCCCTGCGCAATATTGGAAAAGTAATTTTGAATCGCGCGTTGTAAAATGAAGTTGCGCATTTAGTCAAATAAAAGGTCCACAGCGAGGGCCTCTGTGTTAGAATCAAATTCAACACAGAGCCTCGCTATGGACTATCCCAATCATATGTAAAGGAAAGTAGTAGATTAGCTATCAGCTGCGGGAGAACTTACGGAAGAATTCTTCCCAAATGCGGAACGACATTTCCGGCATAGTAGCATGCGGCATGTAGTCCACCTGCGTGAACTGCACGGGAGCCGTGCCCTCACGGTCGAAGTAATGATCTTTGAAGCGACCATTGACCGTGTTGGCGCACTGTGCCCAATCAGCAGGGATCATATCTGCCTTACCATTGCGTTTCAGCCACAGCTCGACGGTCAGACCGGTTTCGTTCTCGTGGGCGGGTTCACTCGGAATGAGCCATTCCTCATTCATGCCCCAGAACATCCAGATTGGAAGCTGTACGCCGTTTTCGGCGGCATACGGCAGGGAAGTCATTTTCTCATACGCACCGCCGAAGAATGCACCCGAGCAGGGGGCGACAGCGGCAAAGCGCTCGGTCAGTCCCAACGCCAGCATTTCGGTCATCAGCGAGCCCCACGAGTGACCGGTTGCGAACACGCGGTGCTCGTCCACCGGATACTCGGCAATCATCTTGTCCAGCAGGAACGAGAAGAATTTCAGTTCATCCGGGCGGTCGTCCTCAAGGAACACGTTCCATGCGTTGAGCGGCGCCCAGTCTGACATGAGACCCTGCTCAGGCATGTCAACCTTGGCATGCAGTGCGGACGGAAACACAACAATGAAACCATGTTTGTCCGCCACATCATACCAACCGCTGTTGCCGGCGTAGATTTCACCGGTACAGGTGTAGCCATGCATCGCGAGCACGAGCGGCACCTTCTTTTCGGGATTTTGCCGTACCGACTGCGGAATGTAAACATACCATTCGCGCATCCAGCCGTCAAATTCCTCGTAGTGGTACTCCATGCCGAGGTCGCGGACCGGATCCTTTGTCACGCGCAGTTCACCGCCGGGACTGCTCATCCAGCGGCGCTGACGATAGAGAAAGTCCTTCCAGATACGGCGCTGCAGGCGTTTGGCATACTGCTCGGATGCACCGGGAATACTGCTGTGGCAGACACGGTACGCTTCCTTCTCCTGATTAGGCGCGTAAGGTGTTTCCTTCACGCGGTAATACTCGTACTGATCGGGAGACAGCTGACGGCCTTCTTCGGCTTCACATGCATTGCGCCAGTAGGTGAGGATAGCGTCGCCGGTACCGGTAGATACGGTCGGATCGTCGATAATCCACGCGGGCATCGGGATATCCTGCTTGTGAATGTCCTTGCGATGTTCCGGATCCTCAAAGCCGTCCAGATTGAGGGCATACGCCTGTCCGCAGTCGGTCAGATACTGCTCGGAAACTGCCGAGCCGCCGACCGAAGCCACACCTGCGAAGAACGCCGGATCGTAAGCCGCCGCCATATTGGCGAGCACGCCGCCTTCCTTACAGCCAACCAGATAGAACTTGGATTCGTGGACACAGAACAGCTTGCGGTCTGCGGCGGCAAGGGCTGCTGCGTTGATATACGCAACATCGCCATCCGGTGTGCCGTAGGCTTCGTTCGTGTTCCATGTGCCGTTTTCCGGCTCAAGGAAGAACACGATCAGACGTTCCTTGCACTCCTCGGTGTCCGCGATCTCACACCAGCCGCTGTGCTCGAGCAGATCATCGGCGGTCTGGCCGTTTTCTCCCAGCACAAGAATACCGGCGGTGGATTCGCGGATATCATGCGGCACATAGGCCAGCATGCGGCGCTTTTTGCCCGCGTACTCTACCGGCAGCTCAAATGTGCCGGAGAACTTGGGGGCGTAGGGATTTTTCGGGTCGCATATGTCTAAAATTTTATGGGTATACATGTTGTTCACGCTTTCTGTTACGCCGTACGGCCGGTGAGATCCTTCATAATGCCGTCGTATTCCTTATCCAGATGGTAAACCAGCATAAGGATGATAACCAAGGCCCATGCGATCATGTTGCCGTAAATGTAAAGGTTCTTGACCATGCTTATTGCGGAGGGAATCTCCATTTCCAGACCGGTAAAGCCGGAAACCTCCATCAGCTGACCAACAAGCCAGCCTGCAACGCCGCCGCCGAACTTCTGGCCGACAGTGAATGCGGAGAAGATGAGGGCCTGTACACGGATACCGGTCTTCCAGTGACCGTACTCGATAACATCAGCCAGCATGGTGAAGATGCAGCCGTAGAACGGGGCTTCGCCGATACCGCGCATAACAGCAGCGGCCATAACCATGGTCATATTCTGCGGTGCAAACAGGACAACGACCTGACCGAGCACGCAGAGCACTGCGCCGAACAGAACCAGATTGCGCTTGCCGAACTTCTTGATGAACGGGGCAAGACAGATGATAGCAATAATCTTCGGAATGTTCTCGAAACTCTGCATAACGCCCATGACTTCGACGTTACCCAGCATATACTGTGCGTAGTAAGTAGCAACGATGCCGTTTACGTTCTGGTACAGAGCAACGGCTATCATCGTGAGTGTAAGTACGATGAAATACTTGTTCTTCAGGGTAGCCTTCAGGCGCTGTGCGAACGGCATAGCCTCGGCTTCCTTGGCTGCATCAGTGTGGAAACGCTCCTGACAGCCCTTGTAGCAGAACAGCAGCATGAAGAAAGCAACGATGGAGTAAATCGCGCAGACCGTGATCCATGCCTTCTGACCGCCGCCGAGCATGTTGATGAACGGCAGGGTGAGTGCGGTAACGATCAGGTTACCGATCGGGGACATGGCCATGCGGAACAGATTGAGTTTAGCAAGGTCATCGTCATTGCGAGTCATCATCGGTGCCAGATTGGAATACGGCAGGTTGAGTGCGGTATATACGCCGGTGGTGCACAGGTTATAGGTGATGAATACATAGATCGCCTGCACCATCGTGCTTGAATGTGGCGGCACGCAGAACATCAGCACGGAGGCAATACCGTAAGGTGCGGCCATCCAGAGTATCCACGCACGAGCCTTGCCCTTCGGGGAGTTTACCTTGTCTACAATCTGGGCGATCAGCAGGTCGCTGATGCCGTCAAATACACGAGATGCTAACAGAATCGTTCCGACAAGTGCCGCAGACATGCCGATTACGTTCGTGTAGAAGTATACGATCAGACTGGAGGTGATTGCAAATACGACGTTGCAGGCGGTGTCGCCCATGCCGTATGCGATTTTTTCCATCAGACTGGTTTTGAATGAGGTGTCATTCATTGAAAGCTGTTTTTTCGTCATTTTCCTTACCACCTTTTTGTTCAGAATCGGCTGCGCAGCGTTTCTGTTTGGGATTTGACTATAGTATAGTACGAAAAGAACGAAGAAAATACGGGATATTCATTTTAGACATAGCAATATATTTTGTATTTACTCGGAGGAGAAACCGTGCTTTTGTCGCATAATATGAAATGACAGATAGAAAAAGGTCAAAAAACAGATATTTTAGAAAAGGTTTATGTAAAATTCATCTTTCTGATGCGGAAGAGCCGTACCTCAAGCGGCTGCAGTGTTGTCTCGAGCCGCAGAGCGGTATCCACCTGTTCGGTGGTCAGTGTGCGGTGTGCGGAAGCGTGCTCGGCCAGATATTGCAGGAAGGCTCGGTCAGGGGACGGCGGTGCACCGGCGGCAAGCCACAGGTCGAACGAGGAACCCGAGGTGCGGGTGATTTCCTGCTGCTCAATCTGGTACAGACCGCGTCTGAGAGCGGGAAATGTGACCTGAAACCGCACGATCTTGCCGCTCTCGAATACCGAATAGGCGTCTTCCGGATGCTCTAGACGGCGGTAGCGATAGCGGTAAATGTTGTCGTAATGGGTGTAATTATATAGAATCAGCTGCCATTCCCGTTCGCTTTGGGTGAAATACCAGCCGTCACCGGAAGCAATGCAGCAGTTGCCGAGCTGTCCGAGCAGGCGCAGTGCCTCATAGCCGCTCTTCGGCACGCCGTTATAGGTGAACAGACCGTAGCCGCCGTGGTATATGGAATCGAAGTTCGCACGCTCGTCCATCAGATCGGAGATTGTCCAGTAGCCGAAGGCGGATACGGCATCCATATTTTCGCAGATGTTTTTGGTCAGCCAGACGGATTTGTAGCAGGTGTCGCTCGAAAGGTCGCGCTGCCATAGCGTGGAGTTCCATTCCTCGATGAAAATGTCCATGTCGGGCAATTCAAATTCGCGGCATATACCGTTCAGGTCATAGAGGAAGGTTTTAACGAAATTTGTATCCTTGGATAATACGGATGGGATAGACTGCTGACTGAGCGTATAGCTCATAAAATTTGCATCGGCGGACGAAGATTCATGCGGATAGCTTTGCACGGTCAGGAAATCCGGCAGACAGTCGTGGGCGGTGGCATACTGCAGAAAGACACGCATACCGCGCGGGTCCCATACCACACTGGACATGGCGCCCGGGCCGCCGAATTGCAGCCGTGTATCGACAGCTTTGACCGCATGGTACACGCAGTCATACAGTTCGAGATATTCATCCATGGTCATGCAGTCGAAGAACACATAGTTAATCTGAAAGGTAGAGAACTTCCACTGGGATACCTCGTCCCAGCCGTATCGGCAGATTGCATGCCGCAGAATAGCTTCAACCAGTGCGCCGAATGCTGTGCAGTCCGCACATGCAGCGGTGATCGAGCCGGTCTCGAAGATGCTGGTCTGTGCTTTCGCCAGTTCCCGGGGAATAAAGCTGAATTCCAGGAACGGGCGCAGCCCCTGCTCGAGCAGGAAGTCGATGACCATATCGAAGTAGGTGAAGCAGCACTTCACTTGGCCGTTTTCCATACCCTGATAGATGTGAAGCTCCTGATCGAGCATGCCGTGGAACCGCAGATAGCGGAAGCCGATCTCCTGCTGGATTTTGATAATCTGCTGTTGAATAGCGGCGGTCAGCAGATGCTTGGCGTATCCGGCGTTGAGCAGGGTTTTCCACGTATGACGAAGCCTGCGCGGCTGTACATTCTCATCAACCGTGATGTACCGCGTTTCGTGCGGCAGCTCGCGCTGCGGATCGGGCGGAACGGCAAACTGCAGCAGATAGGTAACGCCGTCCTGCAGTAAAGTTTCCTCGCCGGATGGGTCAGCGGCGGCTTTCTGGGTGGCATGCTGGCGGTATTGCCGCGGTGTCAGGCCGTGTTTCTGACGAAAATGTTCGATGAAAGCACTGGCGTTGTGAAATCCGCAGTCGTAGGCGATCTGAGTAATGGAGTGATCCGTGCTGCGCAGCTGCTTTTCGGCGTGTTCCAGACGCAGCCCCATGACATACTGGGAGTAGGTCATATCCAGATTCTGCTTGAGGAATCGGGACAGATAGCCTCGGACAGAAACTCGCGTGCAGCAAGCTCGCGCAGGGAAATATCCTCATTCCAGTTGGAATGAATATGATCCATGATGCGCTTCATGCGGCGCATGGTCTCCTCGCGCTTGGTATTGCTTTTTGGCACATCGGAAATGAGGAAATGCTCTGTCAGCAGATCAACGAGCTTGAGTACATTGGTGACAATACCGGAGGCGTTCTGCTCCGGATTCTGAAAGAAATCCTGAAAAATCGTTGCAAATAATACGCGGATGGTCTGGTACTCCTGCTTTTCATTCTGGCTGGAGGCGTAGCAGAAGCAGACATTCTGTCTGCTCCAGCTGGCAAGCTGCAGCAGATTTTCGGGGATCTGCATGGCGATCATCTCGGCATTTTCCGAGCAGTTCACCTGATATAATTCAAACGGGTTGACAACCAGCAGCGCGCCTGCGGGCATGGAGTACTCGGCGGACTGGTATCGGATTGAGCTGTTTCCGTGCAGCCCAAAAAACAGCGTCAAACCGCTGCTGAACTCTGATCGGCAGATCTGGTCATGAAATGCCTGAAAGATAATCTGTTCCCGTTTGGTGCGCATGGCTGTTCCTGCTTTCTGTCGAATGTAGTGGTTTTATTGTAGCATACGGCTTCGGAAAAGTACAAGTGCGGCCTCGCGCGGAGCATAGAGACGGCACAAGTCTATTATAAAAAAGCTGCCCATGAGGTAGCTGTCTATAAAGCGGGTTTTGAGAAACAAATACTATGGCAATTGCCGGACAAGGGTTGCTGACAAAAGGGATATGTACCGTAAGATATACTATCTAACAGATGGGGTGATTTTATATGCGAAAAGGAGCAGTATATAACTGCTCCTTTGAGGCTGTCGAAAAACTATCGTTTTTCGAGCAGCCTCTCGATCGAAACCACGCTTTCGATCGAATGCTGAAGAAAAACCGCGTCCTCCGGACACATTTTTTCTTCCCTTGTATAAAAACCGAGGTACACAAGGTGAATTGCAGCATAGCGGCAAGAGAGGGTGGTCTGGACCACGCCCCCGGTTTTTATGAATTTGCTGCGCAAATTCTATTTTATGCGTGCTGTCGCACGAAGCACAAAATAGAAATCTGACTTTTCGACAAGCTGAAAGGAGCAGTATATAACTGCTCCTTTTTTCATGCCATCCGGCGTATTTGGTTTTACTTTTGAACGATTTTCTCGCACCAGCGCTGCATGATTGCTGCGATCTCGGCACGAGTTGCGGTGCCGGTCGGGGCAAGAAGGTTGTCGCTCTTGCCATTCAGCACGCCCGCGCCGACAGCCCACTGCAATGCGGGAATTGCGTACTCGCTTGCCTGCAGGGCATCCGCGTAGCTGAGAATGTTGGTGTCCTCGCCTACGCTTACGTCAATGCCCTTGCTCTGTGCGTAGCGGTACAGGATTGCTGCCGCTTGTTCACGGGTGACGGCTGCATTCGGTCGGAACGTGTCGTCTGCGTAGCCGGTTACGACCTTGTTTGCCGCTGCCCAGCCGACCGCCTTGGCGTACCATGCGTCCACCTTAACGTCGGAGAAGCTGGCCGAAGCGCTCTGCGGCTTGCCCTCCAGATTGAACAGAATCTGCACAAGCATACCGCGTGTCAGATTGCTGTTCGGTGCAAAGGAAGTGCCGGAAACGCCGTTCATTATGCTGTGCGTCAGCACATAGTCGATGGATACATGATACCACTTACCGGTGTCAACGTCCTTAAACGGTGCCGACGGACAATCCTTGCCACCGTCACACGGCTTGGTTTCGCCGGACGCGGCAAATGCCACATTGACCTTGGAGGACGGCATCTTAAAGGTGTATTTGCCGCTGCCGAGGTCGGTCAGCGCAACGGACTTGCCGTTTGAGTCCGTGACGGTCAGCGTACCCTCGTCGGAAACGGTCAGCGTTACGGTGTCGCCTGCCGCCGCCTTAGTCTTATCCGCTTTGACGATGTTCGCCAGTGCAGACGGGATAACGATATCGTAAGTGGTCGGCGCAACGGCTCCGCCGCCGCCACCACCGCCGCCGCCGGAGGTACCGCCGGTGCTCTTAAAGCTTGCGCTGACGGAAACCGCTGCCGCATCGACCTTGTAAGTGCCGCCCGGCTGCTTGGTCGCGCCGGAAACGGTCAGCTTATCGAGCGTGTAGCCGGTTGCCGGATCTGCGGCAATGGTGAGTATATCGCCTGCCGCCAGCTTTGCGCCGTCTGTCAGAACGGTGTCGCCCAGCTTGACCGTCAGTGTGCCGTTTTGCGGTGCGGTAATGGTCAGAGAAACCATCGAATAGATGTCGGCCTTAAACGTGATAGTGCTGACAACATTTTCCATGCGGATACTCCAACTGCCGTCTGTCTGCAATGCGCAGCGCGTTACCGTACCGCCTTGGAAATCCAGATTGCGGATCAGGTATCCCTTTGCGGGGAGCATTGCAAATTCGATCGTGCCGCCTTTGCGAATCTGACGTTCCGTGCCGTAATCATTGGGTGTTCTGGAACTCGTGCGGAAGGTATACTTTGCGTTGTCGGCAGGCAGATCAAACAGCGTTACATTCTCAAAATCCACTTGCACCTTGCTGTTTTCGGTCGGAGTGAGCGTGAAAGTGTTGGAGAGCTCGTCTGCTGCCGTGCCGTTTACCGTCCACGCCCGAACCATCTTACCGGAATCCGGTGCGGCGGTCAGCGTCAGCGGAGCGCCCTTGGGTACCTGAATGCCGCCGGAGGCGTCAATGGTCGTGCCATCCGCGCGTTTAACGGTCAGCTTGCCGCCGTCACCGCAGACGGTCGTAAGCGTCACCATCTGGCTGACGCCGAATGCTGCGTCAATGATGTGGTTCTCCGTCACGTTGTTCAGGTTGAGTGTCAGCGCGTTGCCTCCTGCTGTGCCATCCAGCGTCCAGCCGGTCAGATATGCGCCGCTGCTCGGCTGTGCGGTGAGAACAACCGCCGCATGGTGCGGAACGGTCAGCTTGCCGCCAGTAATAGCAACGTCTGCACCGTTTACCTTGGCGGAAACCGCGCCATTGCCGCTGATATTGACGGTGACGGTGTGTGTCGGAATCGGCACAAAGCGGACGTAAACCGAGGTGTTGCCGGTCAGCGGGTCAATGACATAGGTTGTGCTCTCCTCCGTACCGATGGCAGTGGTGCCTGCCGCGTCTGCGTACCAGTTTTCGACCATGTAACCCGTATCGGGTACTGCCGTAAACGCAACGCGTGTACCGGATTTTGCCTTGCCGTTCTCGTCCGGACCGGAAACCGTCAGCGTGCCGTTATCCGCGCCGCTGGTCGGGATCACGCCGTAGGTTACGGTGTATTCCGCGTCCGCGATTTCGTAGCACGCAATGATTTCGGTGTCCTCGGTGACGGTCAGGGTGTAGGTCGTTGCATCGGGTTTGTGCATCGTGCCGTTTACCTTCCAGCCGATGAAGGTGTAGCCGCTTGCCGGTGCGGACGCGGTGAACTTGATTTCCGTATCACCCTTGACGGTGCTGCCGCTTGTCAGCGATTTATCATTCGTAATGCCGCCGCCGGTCTGCGCCGAGAAGGTCACTTCGTAGGATTTGCGCTCAAGCTTTACGCGGATATCCGCGCCTTGTGTTGCCGAAACGTCACAAGCGAGGCTGTTGCCGGTATACGGCTTGCCGTTTTGCTCGTAAGCGGCGCCGTTCAGCGTCCAGCCTGCGATTTTGTAGCCGTCACCCAGATTTTCGACCGTTACGGTCAGCTTGCCCTCGGCGGTGACGTTGTTGCCGCTGGCAATGGCATCGGGCTGACTCATGCCGGCACGCAGGAAGGCGGCGGACAGGCTTGCACCATGACCGGTGTCGCTGTCTTCGGCAATGCCGAAGGTAACAGCACTGCTGATCTCGGTGAACTGCACCTTGACCTCGTGTACGGTATCGCTATCCGTGATGTTGAGCGTCGGTGCGCCTGCCTGCTCGGTGCCGTCCAGATACCATCTCTGCACCTTGTAGCCCTGATTGGGCTGTGCGGTGAACATAACCTCCGAGCCGCTGAGAACTTCATTGCCGCTCCGGAGCGGGGTATTCGTGCCGTTGCGGGTCGCTACAGCGGAAAGTGTGCCGTTTTCGCCGGAATTGTCGTCCTCCGGTGTGGTATCCACAACCGAGAAAGTGATTTTCGCGGTCGGGATTTTCTCAAACACAACGGAAACAGTCACATCCTCGGTGATTCCGTCGGCGTTCGGTGTATAGGTGTACGTCTGGTCATCCGAGTTTACAACCGCCGAACCGGAAACATCATTGTCGTTTACCGTCCAGCCTGCAACGCGATAGCCGATCTTCGGCTGCGCGGTGAAGGTCAGCGCGTCCTTGCTGCCGCAGGGCAGATAGAAGCTGCTGCCGGTATGAGAGGCGCAGGTCAGCGTGCCGTTTTCACCTGCCAAAAGCGTGATTTTCGGCTGCTGACGGAAGGTTACGACCAGAGCAGCGTTGCCGTTCAGCGAGGGGATTTGATAGGTACCGCTTGCAGTCGGCGTAACGGCGTTGCCGTTCAGCTTCCAGTCGGCAATCTCATAGCCGATGTTCGCCTTGGCGGTGAACTGAATGGTCGAGCTTGAAGCTGGCTTTCGCCGCTCGTCAGCGCACCTGCGCCCAGCTTGACCGCCGATACCGTACCTGCCGCATCGGTGATTGCGGAGCCGTCCGCCATCTTGCCCTGAAAGGCTACGGTATAGCGGTTGAGTGCGGTGCATTTTACAACGAGGTGGTGTCATGGCGCAGATCATGCAGCGCCATGACGCGGTTATCGGTGCTGAGCGTGCCTGCTGTGTCAGGTGTTGCCGTCCACGAATCCACCAGCAGACCGTCCGGCGGCGTTACGGTGATGACCGGATTTTCACCGGTGTGTGCCGTGTAGGTGAACACACCGTTCATGCCGGTCAGCTCGGTACCGCCGACCGAGACTTTTGCGCCGGTCAGCGGATTGCCGTCATTGTCCACCGGCTTAATGGTCACAACCGGATGGCTGTTTTCGACAAAATATACGGTTACTGTCACATTCTCGGTGAATTTATCGAATGTATAAGTGCTGCCGGTGTAATTGTGCGTGCCATCTGCGGTTTTGAGCGTTTCGCCGTTGACCACCCAATGGTCGATGGCAAATCCGTCCTTGGCTGCGCCGACACGCGGATGGTCTGACTGTAATTGACGTTTCCGCCCGAGACAAACGCACTGCCGAGTGCACCGTCCGTCAGGTAGTTAGCAGAAACCGTACCCATGGTATCGTTATTCGATTGATAGGTAAACGCGCTGGCTCCGGCGGTAAATTCTACGGAAACATCGGTATCTGCGCCCAAATTGTCAATAGTATAGCTGATATTGTTGTAATATGTGCTGCCGCTGTCTGCAACGTAATCCGTGCCAACCTTCCAGCGGCTGACGGTGTAGCCTGCCTTGGGTGCGGCGGTGAAGGTCACCTTGCTGCCTTTGGGCAGGCTGCTGCCGCTGGAAACCGGAAGCACTGCGCTCGCGGCATCCGCCTGATAGGTGATGGAAACCGTGCCGTTGGTATCGCCCTTGGCGTTTACGGTGTAGCTTTCGCCGGAAAGCGTGTAAACCGCGTTTTTCAGCAGGATATTGTACTTCTCCTGCAAGGATTGAATCTTCTTCGAATCCTTTAGCGCGATATAGATGGGGTATTTACCCGGAAGGGCTGCGGTGGTGCCTTCGGAGGTCAGCGTGTAGTCCGTGTCTGCCGTTAGGGTGTCGTTGTCCCATGCCGCAAGACCGGAAACCTCTGCGGCGGCAGGCGTGCGGTTGGTGTCGTTCAGCGCCTTGCTCGTATCGGCAGCGGACAGCGTGAGCGTGCCCTTGCTTACGATAATAACCTTGGAATCGGTAAGATTCTGACAGGTTGCCGTAATGCGGTAGTTCGTCACCAGTTTGGGCGTAAATACGCCGTTTTCGAGGGTATAGTCTGTGGCGGATACTGCCGAAACGTACTTGCCGCTTACCAGCTTTTCCACCGTATAGGTAGCTGCGACATTCTGCGAAGTGCCATTTTGACTGGTCAGCGTTGCGGCGAGATTTGCGCTCTCACCGTAGGTGACATTCGCGGGTGCGGTCAGCGACAGCACCGAGTGGTCTGTCTTGTTCAGCACGAAATAGACATTCACAGACGCGGTGCTCGGCGCGTAGACGTCATCGCCGGAGTACATGGCGGTGATGGTTGCCGCGCCCTCACCGCGCGGCTGGAAATCGGGCTTGGAAGCGTTGGCTTGGTTGGTATCAAGGTCTACCGTAATGGTTTGTCCCTCAATGCCCGCACCGGAAATGATAAAGGTGACGGTGCCGGTCATGCCGGTCGGCTTGCTGCCGTTTTCCAATACCGAGGCGGTCAGCGGATATTGCTTACCGGTGATATTTTCGGTTTTCGTGTTCGTGCCGGTGGTTTCGGTCGCCTGATAGACCGGTGCCAGCGTGTTGACGTCCGTTCTGCCGACAAGAGTGCTCGCATAGCGCAGCGTAAACGGCAGGTAGGTCGTGCCGCTGTCCTTGGTGTACAGATATGCGATTTCGCCGTTTCCGTTCGCCTCGTAGAAGGTGTAGCCGGAATACGCGCTGTCGGTCGGCTGGAATTTGTGTACAGCGGTGTACGATACGCCATTATAGGGAATAGAGGTGCTGTCACTGACCGGATTGCCGAGCGCCAGCGTTTTCGTATCGGTTTTGCCGTCTGCGTCCGTTTCGGTGAGGATCGCCTGCGGTCCTTCGGATTGAATATCCAAAGCGCTGCCGATTTTGTCGGCGGAAAGCGCCGTGTCCTTATCCAGCAGACCATTGCTCAGCGTCGGCGCGGGACCTTTATAGGCGTAATACGCCGCACCGTCAAACCAGAAAAATTGGTTGCCGCCAGAGAGCAGGGAATAGGTCTTATCACCGCTCGTCAGCGTTACCGCCTTCTGACCGGTGACAGTGGTTCCCGCACTGGTCGTCAGCGTGCCGCCGGACAGCCAAACGGTGCCGTTCTTCGGTGTGATTTGAATGCTGGTCGGCACGCGAGAAACGTCCAGTGCTGCAGATTTGGTGTACAGCGAACGGTTTTTCACATACACGCGGCAGCGGTATGCATAGCCGTTCATCTCCTCTGCAGCGGTGATGGTGAGCGACGGGCCGTTCGCGCCGGAAACACCGGTGCTGTTTTTCAGTTCGCGCCACTGCGACTTGCTGTCGGTCGTTTTCACCTGCCACTGATAGCTGATCGGCTTGGCGCCGCTGTCATCGGTGTAGGTCGCGGCGGTGGTGAAGGTCGCAGTTTTACCTGCGGCGGTCGAGGCGTCCTCGGGTGGGTGGTGATCTCAAAATTCGCCGTACCGTTCAGCGTAGTAGCGTAGGCGATTGGGCTGTCGATACTGCTGCCCTTGGTTGGACTGACCGCGCGTACGCTGAACCGGTAATCGGTGTTGGCATCGAGGTCGGTCACCTGATATTGTGTTACCGTATAGGGGACTGTTGCGATCTTGTTGTATTCGCCATGCTGGTCAATCATGCTGATCTCGTAATATGCTGCGCCGCCGCTGGATTCCCATTCCAAATCCACCGTGCTGGTGCTGACCTCGGTAACGGTCAGATTCTGGGGCATTCTGGGTGGCTGATTGACGTTTTTGACCTCGTAGCCGACGATCCAGACCGGTGTTCCGTCAAGCTGTGCGTTGTTGACGATCAGCTTCCATTCGAAGCCGTACTGCGTTGCCTCAGCAGGCAGGGAATCGACCGTGCCGGAGAACGCCGTGCCGTCCGCGCTGGACTTGCTCCAGCCGCCGCCTGCGCCGGTGCTGCCGGTCACGCCGACATAGCCCTTATTGCCGAGCAGTGCGCCGCCGCCGCCAACCTTGTAGTTCAGCTCCAGATTAAAGGCGTGGCTGTGTTCTTTGCCGGTCGTCTTGGTGATCTCCTGCGTGGTATCGGCAGTGGTGCTGCTTGCGCCCGTGTGCGCATAGGCACCGCCAAAGGTAAACTCGCGCGTACCGGCGGGTTGATTGGCGTAGGTTTCCGGTTCGCCGGGCGTGGAGTAAAGCAGGTTGCCGGAAATCGGCTCCAGCCCCTTGGTTTCCGCGGCGATCTCGTCATAGCTTTCCACATCGAGCACCGCAACGGTTGGATCGAGTGCTGCGGGCAGGATGGTAGTGCTCCACTGCTTACTGTCCGGGTCGTACATCTCATAAATATAGTACTGATACGGTATGGTGTACACAACGGCCATATCGCCGCCGCCTGCCTGCGCGTTGTAGGTGACGGAGTGCTCGATTTCGGTCGATTCTGCGTAGTCATAGCTGTAGCTTGCGGACAGCTCAACCTCGTATTCGCCGCCGGCGAGCGCCTGTACCTCGAGCGAGTGATATACGCCGAGCGCCTGCGAAACGCTTGCGGTTTTGGTGTCGCCGGTGGATTTGCTTGTGCCGTAGGCGGTGCCGCCGTTGCCGATGTAGTCATACGTTTCGTTGAGGTCGGCAAAGTACGGCGTCGCCTGCAGGACTGCGTATACCTCGGGATTGGTGTATACCGTATAGTCGGCAACGTAGCGCATGGTGATCGAGTCGTTGCCGAAATCCGGCAGTGCCAGACTGACGAACGTGCCCGTATTGTCATTGCGGCGGCTGGATTCCGCGATAACGCCCTCCTGCGTGCTGTAGAATATGTGGTTTTTGGTGCTGTCTGATGCGCCGCTCTTTGCGCCGGTCAGATATGCCGCACCGAGGTCCATCCAGTAGTAATCATCGCTGCCGTTGACCGGCTCCTTGCGGTGTACGCCGGCAACATAAACGAAGGATTCGCGCCATTTGTTGTACTGATCTACCGCACTTTTGTCGGATGGGTTGCTATCCACTACGCCCGCCTGCACATCGCTGATCCAGACCTGTTCCTTGGCCTTGTTCTTGCCGTTGATGTTGACCTGCGAGGTGCACACGCTGACGGACGAAAGCTGGGTCGTGATACCGCCGGTGGTGTCAAAATCGTAGATTTCTCCGCCGAGCAGTACCTCATCGTTGCTGTTGTTTGCACCGATGCCCTCCATATCCGCGCAGCCGAGCGCGATAGGCGCATGGATCGGACGGTAATAGTCCTCATCCGGGTCATCAATGTAGCTTTGAGCGATTTTCTTGCCGCTGTCACCGAGTGCCTGTGTGCGGTACTCGGACAGCTTAAATTTTTTCGACTGCGGATCGTAGTAGGCAAAGCGGTACGCAGCGGTCGTATACGCGCCGGAGTCGTGCGCGGAAGAGGCGTTATTGCTCTGATAACCCGCTGTGATGAGCACCGTACCGGTGATGCCGGTATCCGGCAGGGAGAACGTGCCGAACGCGCAGTTTGCGGATACCATCGCATGCTCGCCATCGGCAAGCGATACGGTATCCAGACCGCTGACCGGCGTGAGCGTGCCGGATTCCTCGGTGAATACGGTCAGGTGCGCCGCCGAGGCCACATTGCTGTTGTCGGTCGGTGCGGATGCGGTAACGGCAATTTCCTCCTTGCCGTCGCGGTCGAGGTCGCCGCCGGCAAGCGTCACGACCGGGATTTTCTCGATCTGCCACTGCCACTGCGTTGCCTGCTGATACGAGGATGATTTACCGGCATTGATTTTTAACTCGTCAATGCGTTTCATGGAAGATTTCATGGAAGCGGTGTCGAATACGTCCACATAGGCGTAGCGCGTGCCGTTTTCGTCTTTCCAGCGTCCGGCGTAGACGAACAGCTCGTCCTTGCCGTCGCCGTTCACATCTGCTGCGGCAACGTCCATGATGGCGTCCATTTCCTGCACATAACGGCGGGTAAAGTACGCCATGCCGTCGCCGTAGGTCATTTCTGCGGTAGCGATCGGGGATAGCGTACCGGCAGGGGAACGCTTGCCGTTATCGTTTACCTTAAACAGCGCGAGTTCGAATTTACCGTCGTACTTTTTGCTGCCGATGGTGGTTTTTTCGCCGCGACCGTAAGCACGAAGCTCGGCAACGTAATTATCCTTGCCGCCGCCATTGTTGAACGCGGTGCTGGTGGCATAAATGCCGGAAAAGCCGTTTGTGTTGTAATCGGTCACATTTGCGGAATTAGAGCTGAGCTTGCTGACATAGGTGTTGCCCTTGTCAGAGGGCAGCCCGTAGCCGTTGACGGCATAGCGGATATATGCGCCGTCCAGATTGCCCTGCACATTGCTCTTGTTGTCGCCGTCCCATACAGCGGAATCGCGGTTGTTGGTCTCCATGCGGTCGAAGCCGTCCCGGATGAGGTAGCGGTTCGCCTGCGAACCGCTCGCCGCAACATAGACCTCGCTGGCGGTGAACGCCTGCGAAACGTGCTTCTTGCTGTACGGCGCTGTCAGAGACGCGCCCTTGTCCTCGGCATTGAGCGACAGACCGAGCGCCGCATAGGTGCTGCTGTCGATCTCGCGCTCCGGTATATTGGCTGCCGCTGCCTTTGGCAGTACGATCTGCGGCAGCATTGACAGCAGCAGCGCCGCTGTCAATGTCAAGCTGATCCCTCTTTTGTATTTCATTCTGTTATGCCTCCTTTATTGTATTCCGGCTGCTGCCGCAGCAGGCGGATGAGCTCCTGTGTGATTTGATCGGATGGGACGGTATCGGGCGGTCCCACGGGATAGAAGTGTACGCCGAGCCGCCGCGCTTCTGTGGAAAACTCGGGCCGGCGGCACAGCCACAGTATGCGCTCTCCGGGCAGACGGCTGCACAGAAAATCGCACGCGGTCAGTCCCGCCGCGCCTTGATAGCCGACTACCGCCAGCCGGATCGGCACGCCGTCCCGCAGGGCATAGGCAAGCCGAACGTCGCCGCGCCGGTCGGGTGCATCGGCAAAATACAGCACCGGACAGCCGCACGCCTGTTCTGCTGCGCGGAACTGCTCGCGGTTGATGCCGCAGCAGGCAATATTCATGCAGATTCCCTCCTTATGGTGTTGATCGCGCTGCGTAATGCCGCGGTGGAAGCATCGCGCAGCAGGAATGCCGTCACGCGATAGCGGAACGCGAACACCGCGTATTCCATCTCATCTGCGATCCAGAGGATCGGCAGCAGCGGCGCCCGCTGGCGCAACTCGCGTACCGCTGTCAGACCGTCCGGACCATCCAGTGCTACAACTGCCGCATCGTAGGCGGCGGCGCAGCCGGAGAGCGCGGAAAGCGCGTTGAATTCATCAACCGGCAAAGGCTCTTCGGGAATAGCAGCGCACAGCCGCGCCTCCCACAAGTCACCGTCCAGATATCGTGCCAGCAGTGCCAGATGCATATGTTCTCCTCCTCATCAGTACGCAAAATTTACTCACAAATCGCTCTTGTTCAATTATGCGGGATTGCCATAAAAAGACAGACTCCGTATCGAGTCTGGCTGATTATAGTAAACTACGCTGTCCAGCCCGCGGCAAGCGGTTTTACCGAATGGCTGCTTTTAGCGACCAAACGGTTGCTCGACCGCGTTGTTTTTGTGCTATAATGAAAATGGAATAGTTTATTCAGGAGGCGTTGTATGCTGCGTATCGCAATTATAGATGATCTGTCCGCCGACCGCGCGGTTCTGCGGGAGGCGCTCGAGCGGGAGCTTGCACCGCGCGGCGCTGCGTTCACCATCGAGGAGTTTGCCTCCGGCGAGGAATTTACCGCCGCGTTCGTGCCCAGACGGTATGACGCCGCATTTATTGATATTTACATGGGCGAGGTCAGCGGCATGGAGGTCGCGCGGCTGCTGTATCACCGCGACCCGGCTTGCCGGATCATTTTCCTTACCACCAGCCAGGAGTTTATGTTGGAAAGCTATGCGGTGCGCGCCACCTACTATTTGGTTAAGCCCTTTGCCGAGGAGCGCCTGCGGCAGGCGTTGGATTTCTGCTTTCCTGCGCCCGATCCGTCCGATCTTTTGACTGTACCCACCAAAAGCGGCGTGCAGATGCTTTCCCGGCGGGAGATTGTGTGCATCGAGTCGATCGCACGGCATGGCGTGGTGCGCCTGTGTGAGTACAGTATTGAGAGTGCAGCGACCTTTGCCGAACTGACCGCGCCGCTGGAGACGGACAACCGTTTTCTCGGCATCGGGCGCGGTATTTTAATCCAACTCGGGCATATAGCCGCGCAGGAGGGCAGTGATTTTATTATGGATAACGGACTTCGTCTGCCGATTGCGCGGCGCTGCCGCAGCGAGGTGCTGCGCAGCTTTCAGGCGTTTGCCCTGCGGGAAATGGAGAGGGGATTATGAGAGCATATGCGAAGCTGATTTTGCCGCTGCTGTGCGCGGCAGCGTGTACCGGCGCGGCATTGGCGTACGAACTGCCGGACCTGCCGGAGCACGGCGCGGAGCAGCCGCCTGCTGTTGCGGAAAATCAGCCTGCCGATACGGAAACCATCGAGGAAACGCTGGAAGTATCGGACGAAAATGAGGAAAACGGCGCGATTCAGCCGTCAGAACCCGATATGGACAGCGGCTTTTTGATCGAGCCGGAACCCGAACCGCCCGAATCCACGCCCGAACCGGAACCGAAAACCATCGTGCTGACGCGCTTCGACACACAGGTGAATGTTGACGTAGCCGCGATTGCCTGCGGAGATGCGAACGCGCTGCACGCCTTTTTCTGTGATGCGAGAGACGGCTTGTGCGGCTATGATGCGGATGGCACACCCTACGACTTTTTCACCGGAGCGTGGGAGCTGTCGGCGGTCGATTGGAATACGCCCGGCGTGTATGATGCTGTGGCGCCGCTGCTTTTGGTCGATGGGGAGGACAGAGCGTGCTTTTCGCTTGCCGAGGGCGTGGAAGCGCCGATGATTCGCTGTCGCGTGAGCGTACAGCAGACCGGAAAGCCGGAGATCGGTGAGTTTATCACGGCACGCGGTCAGATGATTTTTCCGTGGGTGCTGACCGAGGAGCAAAAGGCGCAGCGCGACCGGTTCACGGTATGGCTTAAGCGGGAAAACGGTGCATGGGAGGCGCTGACGCGCGGGATTTCGGTCGGGACGGACGCGCTGAAACTCTATCCGCAGACCTGCGGACTGATATCGGGAACGACCTGTGCATTGCAGGTGGAATATCCCGGAGGGCAGACCGGCATTCTGACCTTTACATACGACGTCGCTCCGCTCAAGCACGGCTACAGTGCGGGCAGCCGCGACGGCGGCGGTGAGGATACCTATCTGCCGGATATTATTCAGCCATCGCCCGGCGGCTCACATTCGGGCGGCTCGCATCATCGACCGAGTACCTCCGAACCGGCGGCGGACGAGCCGGAAACGCCGTCGACCGAAACGCCGGAGGAGCCGATAAAACCGACCGAGGAACCCGAAAATACAGAGGAACCGGCACAGACCGCGCCCGTCCTCGAGCAGGACACCGCAGACGGCGCGGTGCTCTCCGGCACGCGCCTGCGGGCGCTCATCGACATGGACGAGCCGCTGACACTGAACAAAAACGGCGTTGCCTTCTCGCTGCCGTCCGATGCGCTGCGGGCGCTGGAGCTGACCGATGCGGATACTCTTGCGGTTACGCTCACTCGATCGGCAGAGGGCAGAGCACAGGCGGAACTGCGACTGAACGGAGAGAAGATCGACCTGCCGGACGGTATGACGCTGACGACCGATGAGGCAGAAGCACCTGCCGAACCGGAACAGAAGCTGCCGTTTGCGGCTGCAGGCGCGGCCGTGCTGGCGGCAGTTTTCGGTCTGATGTGGTGGAGGAAACACCTGTGAGCCGGTTCTTTCGCCGTTTGCTGACGGCTTTGCTGGTATTTACGGCGGCATCTGCGTTCTGCCTGCTGTTGTACCACTATGACAACAAATATACGCAGTCTGCGCCGCAGGCAATCGCCGGAACGCTGTTCGTTTCTGAGGACGATTTGGCGGCGTATCCGGTGCGCAGCCTGTGGAACGGCTGGAATTTCTATCCCGATGTGCTGCTTTCCCCGAAAACCTGCGAAAACCGCGATAAAAGCACCGTTCGTTCCGTGCAGATTGGCGCATACAGCAATTTTGCTTTCGGCAGCACGGAACGGACGCCGCATGGCTGCGGCACCTATATGCTGACGCTGCTGCTGCCCGAAACGCCGCGGCGGTATTTGATCGAGCTGCCCGAGATCTTTTCCGCTTACCGGTTTTATATTGATGACGAGCTGGTGCTCTCCGCGGGCGAGACGAACGCCGAGCAGTACCGCTCGCGGCTGCAAAACCGTGCGGTCAGCTTTAAGGGCAGCGGCACGGTGCGCCTGCTGCTGGCGGTGCGAGATGAAAGCTGGATATACAGCGGTATGACCTATCCGCCGGCGTTCGGCACAGCGCTGGGCGTGAATACCCAGCGTGCGGTGCGCGTGTGCATCTCCGCCGCTATGCTGACACTTATGCTGCTGTTTGCGTCCTTTGCGCTGTGGCTGTGTCTCGGCTCCATGCGGTGCCCGCCCAATTCACGGCTGTTTCTGCTGCTGAGTCTGAGCGCGGCAGTGCTGCTGTCCGGTCCGGTCGTTCATGCGCTGAAGGCGCTGCCGGTGCAGCCTTGGTACACCATCGAGCTGGTCAGCGGCTACCTGACCACGCTGCTGATCGTTCTGCTGCATGGACGTATTTGTGCGCTGCCGAATGCCGTGCGCAAGGCGGCGGTTCTGGTCTGCGCCGGCATATGTGGTGCGGCGCTGCTGTGCGGTGCGTGTGCCGCGCACCTGTCCGAATGGGGTATCCGCGCATTTTCCGATCTGACGGTGCTGTTTCGGCTGGCGGTGACAGTCTATCTGCTCGGCTCGGCCCTCTATGCGGCGCGCCGACGGGAATGGCACGCCGGAGCGCTGTTCTGCGCGGATATTTTCTACGGCACGCTGTTTTTGTGGGACTGCCTGCTGCCTGCCTACGAGCCGATTCTCGGCAAATGGTTTTATGAATGGGGTTGTCTGCTGTTGGTGTGCGTGCTGGGCGCGGTGTTCTGGCAGGATATCGCACAGGGCTACCGACGCAGCCTGACCTTTACGGAGGAGCAGCGGCAGATGGCGCGGCAGCTTGCCATGCAGAAGGCGCATTTTGCGCAGATTTCGGAGAAGATTGAGGAAAGCCGCCGCCAGCGGCACGATTTCCGACAGCATCTGCGCACGATTGCGGGTATGGCGGGCGATCCGGAGGCGCAGCTCGCGTATATCAGCCGCATTACTGCGCTGTCCGAAGCGACCCGACCGGAAAGCTACTGCCACGATCCGGCGGTGGATGCGATGCTGTACTATTATGTCAGCTCTGCGCGGCGCACAGGAATTCGGGTGTCGGTTCGCGCCGAGCTGTCCGAGGATACTGCTGCGTTCAGCGTGCAGTTCTGCACCATACTGGGGAATCTGCTGGAAAATGCGCTGGTGGCGTGCTGGAGACTGCCCGAAAGCACGGAAAAGTCCATCTGCCTGCACATGAAGCAGCAGTTTCGGCGGCTGTATGTGGTGCTCGAAAACAGCTATGACGGCGAGGTGAACCGGCGCGGCAGTGCGTTCCTTTCGCGCAAGCATACGGGCAGCGGAATCGGAACCGCCTCGGTGCGCGAGCTGACTCGCCGTCTTGGCGGAACGGTGGAGTTCGAGCCGCAGGAAAGCATATTCCGCGTGGTGCTCATCCTGCCGGAACGTGCGGATGAAGAAGAATAGCGAGGAAAACACCTGCTTGGACGTAGCCCCATGTCCTATTTATGAAACAGAACAAGAACCCGATACCGTGCTTTACACCGTATCGGGTTCTTGTCATCTTCGTTATTCGCTGCGGCTCTCGGACTTACTCCTCGTTTTTCGGCTTTTTCTTCTTCGAGGCAGTCTGCGTGCGCAGATATTGATATGCCTACTGGATGAAATACGGCGTTGCATTGAACAGATAGGTCGAGTTCAAATACGCGTCTACCAGTTCTTCAATGGTGCCCGGCCGATAGCCGTGCATTCCCCGTTCCATACGCAGGCTGTACCCATCGTGCTTCGCCTCCAGACGCATGAATTTCTTTGTGTCTCGGTTTACTTTAGCAAGGCGGTTCAAATAGTCTTTCGCCTTGTCGAACTGGTTCTGCTTGTAGTACAGAATGGCCAGCGGAAGCAGCATCTGCGTTTCCTCATATCCGCCGTACTTTTTGTGCAGCGCCAGCGCATGCATTTCGTCCTCGGTATAGGCGTACAGGTGCATCAGCTGATCACGAACGCCGAGGCTATCACCCTCGGACAGCTTCAGCAGGCGTTCTCCCTCGTTGATTGCGCAGCGCATCATGCCGCACTCGATCAATGTTTGAAAATAGGTATAGCAGACCCGCATATACGGTCTGGTTCTATAGCTCGCCAGCTCCAGATAATCGGATGCGTCTTCCGGCTCGGTCTGTTTCGGCTGCAACCGGCTGTTGTGCTGCGACATAAAGGTTATCGCCAGACGATGCATGCTGTCCTCATCAGTGATTTCGTCCTCATGCTCGCGCAGGAACTGCTGAAGCTCTCTTATCGTCTTTTCTGTATCTCTGCTGCGCATAAGCTGCATCTCATCTTTTCATTTTGCCGTTGGGTTCACTGTTTCTGCATCGAAACGGTGAAAACAGGTTATCCGCATAGCGGCTTTCCACACTGCCGTGATGTATAAGCTCTACTCAGATGAGCGGTTTCTCACTCCGATGGAAATCTTCACTATAATTGAACAAGAGTGCTTTAATTGTGCGGTGTTTCCCAAGGTCTCTGCACAGGAAATGCACTGTGCAGGGACCTGCTGCTCTGCGTACATTTGAATCGGTGTACACAAAAGATATTGTCAATCTGCACAATTTGAAATACAGTGTTTTAAGCAAAGTGCCGTATTTGTAAAAAAACTAAAAATTATCACCCCTAATGTGAAGATTGTGTGTTTTCTAATTTCGGCGGCTTTGATAAAATTATCACAAAGAAATGACACATGAGGAGGGAAGAGCAGCATGGAGTATGTACTGGAAATGAAAGATATCAGCAAGTCTTTCCCGGGCGTAAAGGCGCTTGATCATGTGCAGCTTCAAGTGAAGCCGGGCGAGGTTCACGCGCTGATGGGCGAGAACGGTGCCGGTAAATCCACCCTGATGAAAATTCTGATGGGCATTTACACCAAGGACGAGGGCGGCGAGATCATCTTCAACGGTCAGCCGTATCACGTTTCTAACCCGAAGGAAGCCATGGACCATGGTGTTGCCATGATCCATCAGGAGCTGAACCCGATTCTGGATATGTCCGTGTATGAAAATATCTTCGTCGGACGCGAGCTCCGCAAAAACGGTCTGGTCGATGCAAAGACAGAGATCGCAGAAGCGGAAAAGCTCATCAAGGAGTGCGGTCTGCACGTTTCCCCGAAGGAAAAGCTGCGCAACCTCACCGTTGCACAGTGCCAATTGATCGAGATCATCAAGCAATTTCCATCAACGCCAAGGTCATTGTCATGGACGAGCCGACCGCCGCTATCACCGACCGTGAGGTCGAGCTGCTGTTCGAGCATATCCGCAGCCTGACGGCAAAGGGCGTTGCAATCATCTACATTTCGCACCGCATGGACGAGATCTTCTCCATCTGCGACCGCGTCAGCGTTTACCGCGATGGTCAGTACATCGGCTCGGGCGATACTAAGGATCTGGACGAGTCGCAGCTCATCAAGATGATGGTCGGCCGCGAAATCACCGATGTATTCCCCAAGCTGGATGCGGAGATCGGCGATGTGATCTTTGAGGCAAAGAACATCGTTCGCGCCGACAACAAGGTAAAGGGCGTCAGCCTTTCGGTTCGCCGCGGCGAGATTCTCGGCATCGGCGGTCTGGTAGGCGCAGGTCGAAGCGAACTGGTGGAAGGCATCTTCGGTATGCACGAGCTGTCGCAGGGTGAGATTTTTGTCAAGGGCAAAAAAATCAAGGTCCACTCTCCGAAGGATATCATCAAGGAGGGCGTGGCCCTCATCACCGAGGACCGTAAGGTCACCGGTTTGAACCTCAGCGGTTCGGTAAACGACAATATCGCCATGGTAGCGATCAAGAAGCTGCTCAGCCATGGCCTTTATAACAAGGGCAAGGCACGCGCCGCTTCCATGGAGTACATCAAAAAGCTGAATATCAAAACTCCTTCCGGCGACCAGATCGCGGGCAACCTGTCCGGCGGCAACCAGCAGAAGATCGTTATCGCCAAGTGGCTGCTGAACGATCCGGACGTCATCATTCTCGATGAGCCGACCCGCGGCATTGACGTCGGTGCTAAGCGCGATATTTATCTGCTGCTCGGCAAGCTGGTGCAGCAGGGCAAGGCGGTTATCATGATTTCGTCCGAGATCCCCGAACTGATGGGCGTCTGCGACCGCATCATGGTAATGTGCGAAGGCAATCTCTCCGGCGAGGTGAAGCGCAACGAGTTCTCGCAGGAACGCATCATGACGCTGGCATCCGCGCTTGAAGTATAAAGGAAGGGGAACAACATGAAACAGAAAAATCTTAAAGGACTGATCAGTGAATACTTCATCTTCCTGATCTTTATCGTACTGGTCGTTGCGCTGACCATTCTGAAGCCCAGCTTCATCAGCCCGAACAACCTCGTCAACATCCTCAAGCAGGCTTCCATCAACGGCATTCTGGCGTTCGGCATGATGTTCGTCATTATTGCGGGCGGATTTGATATGTCGGTCGGCTCTACCGTAGCATTCACCGGCATTCTGGCAGCGCTGCTCGGCAAGGGTGACCTGCCGCTGATCGTGCCGCTGGTCATTGCGATGCTGGCCGGTCTGGCAGTCGGCATGGTAAACGGTATCGGCGTTGCCATCGGCGATTTGCCCCCGTTTATTATGACACTCGGCTCGATGACGGCTGTGCGTGGTCTGGCGCTGCTGACCTCCAACGGCAAGCCGATCACCGGCATCAGCAAGGGCTACAAGGCTGTCGCTGCATCTTCTATCGCAGGCATTCCGATGCTGTCCATCTTTCTTGTAATCGTTATCATCATCTGTGCATTTGTTTTATCTAAAACGGTTTACGGACGACGTGTTTACGCTTGCGGCGGCAATCTGCAGGCAGCCCGCGTTTCCGGCATCAACACCACCGCGATCCGCATCTCCACGTTCGCCATTGCCGGCCTGCTGGCTGGTCTGTGCGGCTTCCTGATGACCTCCCGCGTTACCATCGGCCAGCCGACCGCAGCCGAGAGCTACGAGATGGATGCCATCACCGCGTGCGTAGTCGGCGGCGTATCCATGACCGGCGGCGTAGGCAAGCCGTGGGGCGTTGTCATCGGCTGTCTGCTGATCACCGTTATCGCAAACGGTCTGGATATCATGGGCGTATCGTCCCACTGGCAGAAGATCGTCAAGGGCGTTATCATCGTGGTAGCCGTTCTGATCGACGTAAAGGGCAAGACCAAGAAAAACTGATTTCCATTGTTGACTGTGAGGACCGCAGGAGCGTGCGAACGCTCCTCTCTCCTCCTATCATAACCACAACTTCTCTAAGGAGGAAAAAGAAAATGAAAAAGAGACTTCTCGCTATGCTGCTTACCGGTGCCATGACTCTGAGTCTGGCTGCCTGCGGTGGTACTTCCACCGGTTCTGATGCAGGCACCGATTCCGGTGCTGATTCCGGCAGCGATTCCTACAAGATCGCCCTCATCCAGCAGCACCAGACCAACGCATTCCAGATTGCCGTATCCGAGGCTGCTGAGGCCAAGGCTGACGAGCTGGGCGTTGACCTGACCATTCTGAGTGCCGATCAGGACGCCGCTACCCAGATCAGCCAGATTGAGCAGTGCGTATCCGAGGGCTATGATGCCATCCTGTTCGAGCCTGTTGATCCGGACGGCCTTGCTGATGCTGCAAAGTCCGCAGCTGATTCCGGCGTTGTTATGATCAACATCATCTCGGCCTGCACCGACTGGCAGAACAACGGCATCTCCGCTGTTTCCTACGGCAACAACGTAAAGGCCGGCGAAACCGAGATGGAGCAGGTTGCAAAGCTCCTCGGCGGCAAGGGCAACATCGCTATCCTGACCGGCCCGTCCGGCGACGCAGGCGGTCTGCAGCGTATGGAAGGCTACGAGAACATTCTGAAGAACTACCCCGAGATCAAGCAGGTCGTTGCTCCGGCTGACTGCCAGTGGGATACCGCAAGCGCACAGTCCACTGTTGAGAGCTGGCTGTCCGCTTACGATCTGGATGCTATCGTTTGTGAGAACGACGGCATGGCAGTAGGCGCCGGCAACGCAGCAGGTGCAAACTCCGGTATCGTTATCACAGGCGTTGACGGCACGCCGGACGGCTTTGAGGCTATTCAGGACGGCCGCATCACCGGTACCGTTTCTCAGAACGGCGGCGCTATGGCTGCAAACGGCATCGAGGCTGCTGTTAAGCTGCTCAAGGGTGAAACCCTCGACACTACCGAGATCGTAACCGACAACACCTGGATCGACTCCAGCAACGTAGGCGATTACGAGTAATCTCTCGGAAACACTTTGCAAATCCTTGTAAACAGTGTTATTATGAATAAGAAAAAGGGAAAACGGATACGTTTTCCCTTTTTCTTATCAACAAGCGAAATTCATTTTCCTAAAATTACCTTCAAAGGGGAATATGTATGTTAAGGGTCGTACTGGCAGATGATGAAAAAAAGGTCCTGCTGCTGATGCGCAAGCTGATTGACTGGGAAGGTCTTGGCTTTGAGATTGTCGGCATAGCGAGCGACGGTATAAGCGCACTCGATCAAGTGCGCGAAAAGAAGCCGCACTTGCTGGTGACCGATATCCGCATGCCCGGCTGCGACGGCATTGACCTCATTCGGCAGGCAAAGCAGATTCAGCCGGGACTGCATTTTATCATCGTCAGCGGCTACCGCCAGTTTGAATATGCGCAGAATGCGCTCAAATACGGCGTAGAAGGCTATCTGCTTAAGCCGCTCAAGCAGGAGGAAATGGTCGATTTGCTGATCAGCCTCAAGGAGAAGATGGGCGAGGAAGCAGCGATAGAGTACCGCTTGAAAAAGAGCAGCGAGCGCGAGCAGGAGCGCATCATCGACACCCTGATGACTGAGGTGCGCGGCGGTGTACGCACCTCGAGCACCGTGCGCTCGTTTGATCTGGAGCGTGGTCTGCCCGAAGGCGGCAGCTACTTTGCGGCTGTTATCAAGCCGAATATTCCGTCCGCGGCAGAAAATCAGGACGGCTTCCGTGCCATGCAGAAGCACGCGCTCGAGATCGTCCGGCAGGAGCTGGGACAGATGGACTGCGGCTTTGTGGCATCGGCACGCCGCGAGGGTATCGTGGCGGCCGTGTATACGCCGGAGTATCAGCCGGTCGAGGTCAAGCGGTGCTTCACCAAGATACGCAAGGAGATCGAAAAGCAGCGCGACCTGTTCTGGGGCATTCGCGCCGCCGTCTGCCTTGGCAGTCGGCAGAGCACCGCAGAAAAGCTGTCCGTTTCGCTGAAGGAGGCGCTTTGGCTGTGCATCGACGGTCTGTGCCACACACCGAACTGGCGGGACGCCGAAGCCGAAACACCGGATTTTTCCCTGCATTATACGCTGGACGGCGCGCAGAAGCGTCGCTTTCAGGAGGCTGCCGCATGTCTGAACACCGAGCAGTACGCCGAGGAGCTGGAGGACAGCTACCGCGCAGTTATGTCTATGCAGCCGCTCTGGGGACAAATGCTGGAGGACTGGTTTCGGCAGATACTAACTGCGGTGCGCTACGGCTTGCAGCAGGACGGCAGCGCCGATGAGCAGTTCTATCAGCGCATGGAGGACGGACTGTGGCAGTGTACCAACGCACAGGAGCTGCTTCGGCTGCTGCAGGACGGCGTCAGCGGTGAGCTGAACCGCCTGCGCCGGGAGCGCTCTCAGCGCGAAGCGCGTCCCATTACGGACGCAAAGCACTTTATCCAGCAGCATTATCAGGAATCTCTGCGGCTCGAGGATGTCAGCAATGCGGTCGGCTTCAACGCGACCTACTTTTCCGCCATGTTCAAAAAGGAGACCGGACAGAATTTCATGGATTATCTGACCGAGCTGCGCATGAATAAGGCGAAGGAATTGCTGTGCGGCGATGAATGCTCGGTGCAGGACGTTGCCGAACAGGTTGGATACCGTGACCTGAAATATTTTTCCCGCCTGTTCAAGAAAACCACCGGAATCAGTCCGTCGGACTATAAAAAGCTGTACAGGTAGGTGAAGGGCATGTGGCTGAAAACACAATGGAAGCTGCGCCGGGCGCTGCGCCGCTATCGGCGGGACGGCAATCTGGACGCGGTGCTGCACGAGGATTGGAGCCGCTGCCGCGATATTTTTGCCTTTTTCCACGAGATCGAGGATCGTCTGCACGGCGAGGAGATCACCCGCCTGCGGCAGAAGCAGGCGGAGTATCTGGCGCTGCAAAACCAGATCAATCCGCATTTTCTGTACAATGCGCTTGAGGCGATCCGTTCGGATGCGCTCTTGGCGGATTGCGAGGACATCGCGGAGACGACCGAGGCACTGGCGACTTTTTTTCGCTACACCATCTCCAATGTGCAGGAATATGTCACCTTTTCGGACGAGTTGGACAACGCCGAGAACTATTTCACCATCCAGCGCTGCCGCTTCGGTGACAAGCTGGATATGGAACTGGAAATGGAAAACGAGGATTTGCTTGAGGCGCGTATGCCCAAGCTGATCCTGCAGCCGCTGGTGGAAAACGCCGTCGTGCATGGTCTGGAGAGCAAGATAGGGCAGGGAACCGTACATATTTCGGTGGAAAACAGCGAAAACACGCTGTTCCTGCGCGTCAAGGACGACGGAATCGGTATTTCCGAGGAGCAGGTGGAGCAGCTGAACGAGGAGTTTGCCCATGGCAGCGCGAACGCCGTCAGCCGCAAACGCGGCGGCATTGCGCTGCGCAATGTTAACAGCCGTATACGGCTGATGTTCGGAGAAAATTACGGTCTGCGGATATTCAGCGCGAAGGGAATCGGTACCGAATGCTGCGTTACACTGCCGCTGCTGCTGCAGGAGGAGTGATATGAAGGAAGAACTGATACGCATTGAGCATGGTGTATTCCGCAGCGATACCGGCGAATACCGGTTTGATATCTCGGTTTCCTGCGGCGAGTGCATCGGCGTATATGTGGATGAGTATTTGACCTCCGGTACTGCATATCTGGATCTTTTCAAGGGACGCCTTGCACTGACGGACGGACGCGCCTTCTGCTGCGGCAGCAAGACAGGCGCCGCAGTGATCGAGCACTGGATCCGGCAGAACACCATGCTGGTGGACAAATCCCGCTTTGCGGGCAGGGAGCTGACCATGCGCGATTTTGTGCTGGCGCTTGGCAGAACGACCTCATACCGGCAGAAGAACCGCAGTGCGGCACGGCTGAAATCGCTTGCCGCGACCGATATGCTGCGGCAACTTGGGCTGGAGCATTCGTGGGAGACGCGCCTTGCCGACCTTTCGGTGCTGGATTATTACCGGCTTTCGGTGTTCCGCGCATGGTTCACCGGCTGCCGGCTGCTCGTCCTCGATCGGCTGACAGAGGCACTGCGCCGGCAGGATCAGGACCGGCTGATGCAGTGCGTACAGCTTCTGCTCGGGCATGGCATGGCGGTGCTCCTTTTCGATATGGATGAGATGTTCATGTTCCGCTATGCCGGCCGCATTGATGTGATTAAGGAGCGCCGCACCTTTTTCCGGCTGTATCCTGAGGAATACGGCCCGCGCCTGTTTGAGCTGCTCGGTTGGGAGCGTGCCAGCCGTCCGGCATGGATGGAGCGCACAGCGCCCGCAAAGGGCAAGACGGTGCTTTCCGTATTTGAACTGTTCCTGCCGCCACTGCCGCCGCTGTCCTTCGAGATATGCGCCGGCGAGATCGCCTTTCTGCACGATGAGAATTACAGCACCGGACGCCGTCTGCACGACTGCTTTCTGGGGAATCAGGGCTGGCAGAACGGCATTTTCCGGCTGGACGGCAGAATTTACGACCACAGCGAGCTGAACCGTATCATCGGCACTGAGATCGGCATCCAGATTGAGCAGCCCGACCGACCGGGCGGCGTGCTGTTTGACAACATGACCGCGCTCGACAATCTGTGCACCTGTCTGATTCCTAAGGCAGACAAGTGGCTGATCCGCAAAAAGCTCGTCTCCAGTATTCTGGAGGAGGCGACTCGCTGGTTCCCGCGCGAAATGCTGCTGCGTCCGCTCAGCGCATGGTCACTGCCCGATCGTCTGCGGTTTTCGTATTATCGGTGGTATCTGCTCAATCCCAAGCTGCTGATCTGCTTTTTCCCGTTCGCGGGACAGGAATCGGCGCATCACAAGATGATCATTGATATGCTGGTGCTGTGCGCGCGGCGCGGCATGGCGGTCTGGATCATCTCGTCCGGCATTGACGCCATCTGCGAAAAAACCGATAACGAAGAGTTTCTGCGCCGTCTGCGCTACATCAAGGAATGATGTGTGCAGACGGCGTTTTTATGCGTCGGACAGCGGGAGCAGCTCAAAAAGCTTGATGACCCGTCCGAGCAGCAGTGCGGAGAGCACTGTGCCGACACCGATGCCGTAAAACGGGCAGTAATGGAACAGGCACAATCCAGCGCTGATGGCAACCATAGAGAGGTCAAACCCGTTCTTGACGGTGGAAAACCGCAGATGAAATACCCTCTACATATGCCGGAAACCCGGCTGCAGCCTAATGCGCAACCGGGTTTCCGGATAAACTGTTCATGATTCTTCGTTTCTTGCGGATTCAATATCCTGCAGAAGCTGTTTCTGCGTATCATCGAACAGCAGGCGCTTGTTATGCGCGAAATACGCATCGCACCCGAAGTTCTGGATAAACCACGAGGTAAACCAGTTCGCGGTCAGTTCGGTAGCGAACAGCACCAGCTCCTGCGAGTCCGGAATGGCGGCATCGAGGAAGGCAAATGCGTTTGCCAGTTCGGCATCGGTCTTGTCTGCGGCGGCTGCGCGTGCGTCCACATCGGCGGAGAAAAGCGCCTTCAGACGGTCAAACTGCTGCTCCTCGGGTACTTTTTCGAGTGTGAGCGTCTGCCGGTAGGCATCCAGACGTTCCACCTCACGGGAGGCGACATAGAGCGCGTCCTTGTCGAACGAGCCGCCGTTTCGCTTGTCTGCAAGCGCGGCACGCTTTTCATCCGGCAGGGAAGTGATGGCTTTTTCGCCTTCTCGGATGGCGAGCAGGTCGGCATGAAGCGCATCGGTCAGCGCATCCAGACGGTACGCGTCACGGGCACCGTCTGCCAGCCGGCTTAGCAGCAGACCGAGTACGCCCAGCTTTTCGTCAAACGGCGCGTCCCGCAGTTCGGAAGCGCGAACCGGCTCCCAGGTGCCGGAAAGCAGCTCATCTACGCGGTAAACCTGCTTGTATTTGTCATAAAGCTGCAGATAATTTGCAAAATCGCTTGCCACCTGCGGCAGCTGCAAATACTGCTCCACAACCTGACGATCAACCGGAATACCCAGCGACTCGTACACCTGCATCAGCTCGGACAAATCCTCCCAGCCGCGTGCGGTGACAAACTGCAGTCCGTCGGCGGTAGTCTCTACGCGGTAAAAATGCTCGCGCCGGATCTCAAGATAGGACAGGATGGCACCATGGATGCCGCGTCGGTACGCGTACTCCTTCCACACGCCGAAATCCTCTTCGATGTCGATTTTTTTGACGCGGTCGAGTGTTACCACGTCAAATTCCCGCACGGATTTGTTGTATTCCGGCGGATTTCCGGCCGCTACGACCACCCATCCGGCAGGCAGCTGCTGGTTGCCGAAGGTCTTGCACTGCAGAAACTGCAGCATCATCGGCGTGAGTGTCTCGGAAATGCAGTTGATTTCATCGAGGAACAGAATGCCCTCTTTGACGCCCGTGCGTTCCATTTCGCGGTACACCGAAGCGATAATCTCGCTCATCGTGTAGGCGGTGACCGTGCGTTCCTCGCCGCCGAGCATCACCTTGTCGATGAACGGCAGACCGAGCGCGGACTGGCGCGTGTGGTGCGTCAGCGTGTAGGAGACAAGACCGACGCCGGTCTCCTCGGCAATCTGCTGCATGATCTGCGTTTTGCCGATGCCCGGAGGACCCATCAGCAGGATTGGCCGCTGCCGAATCGGCGGAATACGATACGCGCCGAATTCATCGGTCGTGAGATACGCCTTGAGCGCATTTTTGATTTCGTTTTTTGCTCGTTTGATGTTCATAACTGCGCCTCGTTAGTCAAATTGATCCAGAAAATTATGTTTACCGTTCGCATCGCGCCAGCCGAGCAGCTTGGCAGTATCGACGTTCTTGACCGCGTTGAAGATATTCGCTTCGATCTGCGGGTTGTTTGCCGCGAGAGACGCGATCAGCTGCTTGATTTCCGCGCGTTTGGTGTCGCTTTCCAGCTTTTTTGCCGGACAGTCGCACGGCAGAAAGGTCAGACCGCAATATTCCGCCCAGTCAATGACGCTCTGCTCGCGCGTGAAATACAGCGGACGGATCAGCTCCATGCCCTCGTAATTCTTGGCCTTGACGCGCGGCAGCATGGCCTGCACCTGACCGCCGTAGATCAGTCCCATCAGCACGGTGCCGATGGCATCATCGTAGTGATGACCGAGCGCGATTTTATTACAGCCGCGCTTGCGTGCTTCGGTATACAGGTAGCCGCGCCGCATCTTTGCGCACAGGAAGCACGGATGCTCGGCAGAATGCACCCCTGCCACGCGCAGTACATCGGTATCGAAAATTTCGAGCGGAATGTCCAGCCGTTTCGCGTTTTCCTCGAGGTGCTTGCGGCCCTCCGGCGCATAACCCGGGTCCATTGCAAGGAACACGAGGTCAAAATCCACCGTGTGCTGCAAATCCTGCAGCAGCAGCGCCAGCAGCATGGAATCCTTGCCGCCCGAGATGCAGACCGCAACCTTATCGCTCGGTTTTACCAGTCCATATGCTTTTACCGCATCCACGAACGGCTTGCGCAATGTACGCACAAATTCGCTTTGCAGCGTCCTTTTTATCTCTTTTGCAGTCATTTTGCGCCCTTCTTATGCTGAAAATGATAGGTGATACGGGCAAGAATGCTGTCCGGCGCGAAATGCCGCGCCAGTGTCATGGCCTTCATGGCTGCACCCGGAACGACAACTGCCTTGCCGGCAAACAGGCCGTCAACAGCTTCGCGCGCCACACGCTCTGCCGACAGACCGGAGAGCGAAAACCGCACGCCTGCGACCTTGTTGAACTCGGTGTCCACCGGTCCCGGACAGAGGGCGCACACACGCACCGGAGAACCGGCGCGGCGCAGCTCCTCGCGCAAGGCTTCTGTCAGACGTAGAACATAGTTTTTGGTGGCGTAATAGGTCGCCATCAGCGGTCCCGGCAAAAATCCCGCCGAGGACGATACGTTGAGAATGTAGCCGCGTCCGCGCTGCACAAAATCCCGCACAGCCAGCTTGGTGAGAATGTGCACGGCACGCACGTTGGTGTCGATCATGCGCAGCTCCTCATCCAGATCGGCGGTGACAAACTCGCCGAACAGACCGAACCCCGCGTTGTTGATCACGACCTCCAACTCCTCGCTCTGTACCGCCTCGTACAGCAGGCGGCATTCCTGCTCGTCCGACACGTCCGCCGCGATGACGCGGCACGGTACCGGCAGCTCTGCCGCCAGTTCGCGCAGGCGTTCCTCTCTGCGGGCGCACAGGATCAGCTCGTAGCCGCGTGCCGCCAGCAAGCGCGCCATTTCGCGTCCCAGTCCAGAGGACGCACCCGTGATGAGTGCTTTCATGCAAATTCCCTCCAAATCACTGTGATAACTTATTATATAGTACCATGCGGACTTGTCCGCGTCAATTCATGTTGTTCGTCACATTCTGTACAAATTTGCGGATGGTGATGGGTTTACTTGGTTTTGGCTTTTCAATAAGATTTGAGAATGGTATAATAACAATGAAATAGTGCATTGATTTTTCGCCAGAAGCCGAAGATTGGAGGGGCGAACATGAAAAATAAAGAAGCAGACACCGAATTGGAATCCAGACTGTTGGAAATTCTGGTGCACCCATGCCGCATTGAGGACATCCGGCGCGAGCTGCCGAATGCAGGCAAAAACAATCTCAAAAACGCGCTGGACGCGCTCATTGCGGACGGCAGGGTGATGAAAAATAAGAAAAACCGCTTTGCGGTCTCCGCGCACTACGGCTGTGCGGCCGGAACCTATCTGGCTACCGAGCGGGCATTCGCGTTTGTCGCGCCGGATTATCCGGAGGGCGAAGCCAAGCCGGATGATCTGTTCATCCCGCCGAATGCGTCCGGCGGTGCGTGGCACGGCGACCGCGTGCTCGTCAAGGTGAGTGAGCGCAAGAACAACCGCGGCCGCAAGGAAGCAACCGTTATTCGCGTGCTGGGACGCGCCGGCAAGGAGCTGACCGGCGAACTCGTGCAGCGCGGCAAGGCATTTTTCGTGCAGCCGACCTCGAAAAAGTATCCGGAGATTGCGGTGGACAAGCATGACCTCGGCGAAGCCGCCGTTGGTGACTGCGTGGCTGTTTCGATCTCGCACTACGGCGATGAGCAGTTTATGCCGCAGGGCGTTGTCCGCGCGGATTTGGGCGAAAGCGGTACGATGGAGGCCGCTATCGCGGCTGTTCTGCACGAAAATGGCGTGTACGATGTATTCCCGAACGAGGTGCTCGAGCAGGCCCTTGCCATTCCACAGGAGGTCGATATGGGCACCGCCGGCAAGCGGCTTGACCTGCGTGACAAGCTGATCTTTACCATCGACGGCGATGACGCGAAGGACTTTGACGACGCGGTTTCACTCGAAAAGCTGGAAAACGGACACTATCTGCTCGGCGTACACATCGCGGACGTGAGCCATTACGTCACGCCGGATTCGCCGCTTGACGCCGAGGCGTTCCGCCGCGGCACGTCGGTTTATTTCCCGGGACACGTTGTGCCGATGCTGCCGTTCGCGCTGTCCAACGGCATCTGCTCGCTCAACCCGAAGGTGGACCGTCTGGCGTTCTCCGCGCTGATGGAGGTCGATAAGGACGGCCGTCGGTATGGTGCGAAATTTGCCAAGTCGGTCATCTGCTCCAAGGCCCGCATGACCTACAACAAGGTCAACAAAATCCTCGCGGGGGACAAGGGGCTGCGCGAGGAATACGCCTTTCTGGTCGAGACTGCCGAGACGATGAACAATCTGGCGCACGCGCTGTATAAGCGCCGCATTGAGCGCGGCGCACTCGAGCTGGACATTCCGGAGGCGGAAATCCGCGTGGACGAGAACGGCAAGCCGGTTGAAATCCGGTTCCGTGAACGCGGCGAGAGTGAAAAGCTGATTGAGGAATTCATGCTGCAGGCCAACGAAGCGGTTGCCGAGTATATGTGCAAGCGCGAGCTGCCGACCGTCTACCGTGTGCACGAGAATCCCGATCCGGACAAGCTGCGCGTGTTTGCGTCGTTTGCGCGTCCGTTCGGCTACCGCATCGACCCGTCCAAGCCGGAGGATACGGCGCAGTTCCAGACCGTGCTGCGCGGCGCAAAGAACGACCCGAAGCAGCGCGTGCTGCCGACGCTTCTGCTGCGCTCGCTGGCGCGTGCCCGCTACGCGGATGAGTGCATCGGCCATTACGGCCTGAAGGCAAAGTTCTACATGCACTTTACCTCGCCAATCCGCCGTTATCCCGATCTGGTAGCGCACCGTATGCTGCAGAAGGCGCTGCTCGGTGAAGAATTTACCGCGGCAGACGAAACTATGTGCGAGGAAGCCGCGGACCAGTCCACCAATCGTGAGCAGGCTGCCGACAACTGCGAACGCGACATCGACAAGCTGTATATCGCGTCCTACATGCAGCAGTTTATCGGTGAGGAATTTGACGCGGAGGTTTCCGGCGTGCAGTCGTTCGGCGTGTTCGTTGCGTTGGAAAACGGCTGTGAGGGTCTGATTCGAGCCGAGCTGATGACCGGCGACTTCTACCAGTATGACGAGGAGCGCATGGCGATGGTCGGCCGCCACACCGGCAAGCGGTTTACAATCGGCACGCCGATGCGTGTTAAGCTGCTTGCCGCAAGCGACACCACCGGTCAGATCGACTTTGCACCGGCAGACGGCTCGCTTCCGGTTTCGGAAAAGCTGGATCGTCCGCGCCGTGAGGACACCGACCGTGCACCGAGAGGCAATCGCGCGGAGCGCCGCCGCCACAGCGGCAAGGGGCGCGGCGGCAAGCCCGGCAAGGGCAAAAAACCGCCCACGCGCAAGAGAAGATAAGGCAATACCGCATAATTGAACAAGAGTGATTTGCGAGCAAATTTTGCGTTCTGCTTAGGCGCGGTTTTGCGGTAATACTTTGTGTATTACCGTGAAATCGCAACGACAGCAGAGCACAAAATTTCCGCAAAGCACCGCAGCTTTAATTGTGTGGTGTTGCCGCTATAAAGGAGAGAATCTTTTATGTCCAATAAAGTAACCGTTGCTGCGATTCAGATGACCTATGGTCTGGATGAAGCCTGCGAGAAGGTTCGTGAAGCGGCATCTCAGGGTGCGCAGATCATTTTGCTGCCCGAACTGTTTGAAAACTGGTATTTCTGTCAGGAAAAAAGCTATGAAAATTACCATTTAGCGACAACGCTCGAGGAAAATCCGGCGGTCCGCGAGATGCAGACTATTGCTCGTGATTTCAAGGTCGTCATTCCGGTCAGCTACTACGAGCGGGTCGGCGAGACCACGTTCAACACGGTGGCTGTCATTGACGCGGACGGCACGATCATGGGTCAGTACCGTAAGACCCACATTCCGGATGACCATTTCTATCAGGAAAAGTTCTATTTTACGCCCGGAAATACCGGATTCAAGGTCTGGGATACGGCTTATGCGAAAATCGGCGTCGGTATCTGCTGGGACCAGTGGTTCCCGGAGTCCGCGCGCTGCATGGCGCTGCAGGGCGCCGAGCTGCTGTTCTACCCGACGGCTATCGGCTCCGAGCCGATTCTCGACTGCGATTCCATGCCGCACTGGCGGCGCTGCATGCAGGGTCACGCGGCGGCGAATATTATGCCGCTGATCGCTGCAAACCGCATCGGCACCGAGACCGTAAAGCCGACTGAGGATAACCAGAACCAGTCGTCCTCGCTGACGTTTTACGGCTCGTCCTTTATCGCGGATGAGACCGGCGCGCTTGTCGAGCAGGCTGACCGCGAAAACGCAGGCGTGCTGACGCATACGTTCGATTTGGATGAAATCTGTGAGATGCGCCGTTTGTGGGGTGTCTACCGCGACCGGAGACCGGAAATGTATGGTGCAATGCGCGGCTACGGTTTATAAAATGGAAAATTGAGACACCCACCGCAGTGGGCGTCCGGCGAGTAACCGCCCACAGGGCGGCTCTTAGCGAGTCGGAATGGATAATGGAAAATTCTATTCACAAAAAACGCAGACTGAGAATATTCTCAGTCTGCGTTTTCTATATCATAGATATTATTTTGCGAGTTCCGCCAGGGATTCATCCATGTTGGTGTCTTCCGTCATGGTAATGCGGTGCATGCTGTACAGCGTCTGCGGCAAACCCTGTACGACCGCATTCACGCCCGGCTGGGTGGTGAACGTCAGCTCGATGCCCTGACTGCGCAGCGCATCCATCGTCAGCGTGCCGTATGCGCCTTCCGGATAGGACAGCGCGTTGACCTTCTCACCGGTGAGCGGCTCGATGGCCTGCTGGCTCTGCTGGATGTCAGCCCTGACAGCGGCTTCATAGTCCGCATCGCTTTCGCCGGGCAGCTGCGCGAGTGTTTCCCGAACACGGTCGTTTCCGTCCTCGAACGGCGGCCACTGGTGCATATCATAGGTGTGGCTCTGGATGGAAATCAGGCCGGAATCCACCATTTCCTGCATTTCAGCCGCGCCGAAGTGCGGTGTCATGGCGTGGTCGGTATCCTTGTAGGTGTCCTTGCCGATGGAAACGCCGATGGCGAAAATGGTCGCCTTCATGTTGTATTCCTTGAGGACAGGGAATGCGTCCTCGTAGTTGCTCAGATAGCCGTCGTCAAACGTGAGAACAATCGGCTTTTCGGGCAGCGGCGTACCGTTGTAGACGTAATCACGCAATTCCTCGAGCGAAATCGTGTTGCAGCCGGCATCGGAAAGCGCCTGAATCTGTTTGCGGAACGTCTCCGGCGAAATGGTAGCTGAGCCGCTCACCTCCTCGGTCAGCTGGTGCCACGTTAGCACCGGAACCTGAACGGCGGTGTCGTCGTCCGTGCGCGGTGCAGGACGCTGCGTGAAATAGTCATGCGGCGTGTCAGAGGTCACATAAGTGCCGAAATCCGATGGAATTGCGGTGATAGCAGGCGTAAAGTCGGGATACTCCTTCTCGGCAATGCGGGTTGCCATCATCTCGCCAATGTTGTTACGGAAGTGCGTGCTGTCGTAGAAGAAGCGCGGCTCGCTGCTGACAGACGAGGACGAAAAATCCCAGTAATCGGTCACTTTGGCAAGAGATTCGTAGAAATTCGTGATATCCTCGTCGTAAAAGTTCTTGTAATAGTCGGTGTACACCGGAGCGGTCAGCACAATCAGATTGACGCCGTTTTCCTCACAAACCTTGCGGATTGCGGCCACCGACTGCATGCAGGCTTCGGTCTTGTACAGGTGCAACGGCTCGTGGTTGGGATAATTGGTGAATACCGGATAGGCGTTCAGATAATCCGCGGTAGAGCCGATCGGCTCCACATCACGCACGCGCTTGTCATACGCACCGGTCTGCTCGTCGAATACGTCGAACGACTGCGGCATGAGCGTGTCCTTGCTCTTATTCACCAGCTTCTGATAGCCGTATCGCGGGTCCGCGGGGAGAAACCGCGAGTAATACGACAGCGCGGACATATCCGGGTCGGTTTTGTAGTGCAGACTATGGGTCAGCTTGTTGGACTCATCATCGTAGGTCAGTCCGTTGTCCAGATACACATTCAGCACCAGATTTTTGACCGTGTAGTTGTCGATCAGGTAGTTTGCAATCTTTTCGCAGTCCTTCATATCCGCGCCGTACATGATCATGTTGTAGAATCTGGCGTTCAGCATCTCGTTAAACGACTCGGTCGGCAGCGAGCTGGTGGACGAGCAGCCGAGAAAATACGAGTCGTACTCGTCATGGTGCTGCTCGAGATAGGAGATCTTCGCCGCACGCGGATTGTTGGTCTCGTCATACGAAAACCACTGCATAAATCGGTCACCGAATGCGCCGAACGGGTCGGTGACGTAGTTGAATCCGGCCAGCAGAACGGCCAGAATCAGCGCGATAACGGGCAGAGAAAGCACCCATTTTTTTGCGTTCATGTTCTGCCTCCTTAAAATTGCTTGTAGATGAACTCGGACGAGATGTATCCGGCACGGAAAATGCCGAACAGCAGCAGGACCACGAGCGAAACGGTTAGCACGGTCAGCTGCACGAGCGCCGGGCGCTCGTTGAGCCACGCCTGCACATCGGTGCCGCGTTCCTCAAAGAACTCCACACCGTGGACGATGAGAATGCCGACAAAAATGATGATAAAGTCGGAAATACTCAATCCAAGCGTCGGCACAACCGACGAAAACTCACTGAAATGCGGATGCAGCACGGTTGTGCCGAGCAGCGCGAATACAGTTTTGAGACGCGGTGCGCGGGTGAAATAACGGCCGATAAACACCAGTCCGAACGTGCGGACGGTCATAAAGATGCGCCAGCCGGTCGATTTGTCGTTGATGTGCAGCTTTTCCTTCCACGAAAGGAAGCGGCGCTCCATCAGCAGGGAAGCGGTAATGAGGATACCGTTCCACAGGCCGAACGCAATGTAGCGGAAGTTGGCGCCGTGCCAGATGCCGATGATCAAATACACGATAAACGTAGCGGTCGAGGTGGCACAGATCTTGCCCATCATGCCCTTGAAATGCTTGCGCGCCCACTTGCCGAGCTTGCCGAACGGCTTGGAAAACGCCAGAGGATAGAACACATAGTCGCGCATCCACGCACCGAGTGTGATGTGCCAGCGGCGCCAGTAGTCGGTGAGCGAGGTGGAAAACAGCGGTCGGCGGAAGTTGAGTGTCATATCGATGCCGAACATGCGCGCGACGCCGCGTGTGATGTCGATGCCGCCGGAAAAATCGCAGTACAGCTGAATGCAGTAAAACAGAATACCGAGCGCAATGACAGCACCGCCGTAGGGACAGTTCTCCATGATGACGTTGTTTACCAGAACAGCCGCGCGGTCGGCGATGACGATTTTTTTGAAGTACCCCCAGAGCGCCAGCTGAATGCCGATCTGCAGGTCGTCCCAGCACAGCTTGCGCTCTGCGGTAAGCTGCGGCGCCAGCTGATCGAAACGGCTGATCGGTCCCTGCACCATCTGCGGGAAGAACGATACGAACAGACCGTAGCGCAGCGGATTGCGCTCGGGCGCATATTTGCCGCGGTACACGTCAATAACGTAGCTCATGGACTGGAAAATGAAAAACGACAGACCGAGCGGCACGACAAAATCCCATCGGGGAATGTGATTGCCGAGCGCGGACGGCAGCAGCTCGAGCGTGAAATTCCAGTATTTCATCGCGTAGAGCAAGCCAAAACAGCAGACCGCGCAAATTACCGCGATCTGCCTCTTTTTGTGCTGTATTTGGGTCTTTTGCGCCTTGTCGGCAGGCTTGATGGCGTTATAGCACCCGAGAATGAGTCCGGTTACCCAGGTCATTCCGGCCACCAGAACCACCCACGCAAACGCCTTGACCGAGCCGGCCATGTAAAACGCCGCACTCGCCAGCAGCAGGATGCACCACTGTGCCTTTTTCGGCACGATGTAGTAGAGCAGCACGCTCGCAATGGTAAGTACGATAAATGAAGCGGAAGTAAAAGCCATTAGTCCTGCGCGTTCTCGATCAGTTCAACGATGGCGTCAACCGAGTTGAAGTTCTCCGGCGTCAGGTCGTTGACACCCAGCTGAACGTCAAACTCCTCCATCAGCTCGGAAATAACGGCTACGATGTCGAGGGAATCGATGATGCCGTCGTCGATGATGGCAGTTTCGTTCTCAAAGTCGTTGCGGGGCAGATCTCATTCAGAATTTCGATAATTTTTTCTCTCATGGTCGATTTCTCCTTTAATTATATTGCAGCACGGCGGAAGTCCATCCGTCGGGCCGGTAGCCGTGTTGTTCGTAAAAATGCTCGGCCGGAGCATTGCCGGTCCGCGCCCATACCTGACTTTTTGCGCCGTCTGTCACATTCAGGTAGGCGGTGAGCAGTTCACATGCAAGTCCGCGTCCGCGGCAGTCCGCACGCACGGCAAGGTGCCGAATCTCGGTCGAGACGCGGGAAACCGCAAAATGCAGCACGCCGGAAACGCCCTGTTCGTCCCGGGTGATAACGGTGTGGCCGGTTGCGAGGTTTTCACGCAGATCGTCCGCAGTCGGCAGACAGCCGGTGAGAGCGGAGAAGTGCTCACTTAAAAAGTGGGAAACATCCTCGAAATCCTCCGGCTTTGCAGGAACTGCGGTTGTTTCCGCCGGAAATGCTTCCGGTTTGCGGGTGCGCCGCGTGCGGCGCAGCACCTGACGAAAACCGAGGGCACAGAACGGCTCGGCGGCATTAGCCATGACCTCCGCGTCTTTCGCGCGGCAGGACAGCTCGGTCACAACCGGTCTGTCCGTCTCCGGCAGGGAAAGCACCGCGTTCGGGTGCAGATAAAACGTCATCACAAGGTGGTCGCCGCGTTCGCGGAACAGCAGCAGTGCGCCGTCTGCCTCGTGGATGTACAGTCCGTTTGCGATTTCGCGCGTGTAGTCCTCACCGCGCAGAAAGTTGTTGGTGAGGACACCGCGCTTGAGCTGTGCGTTCAGCAGATCGGAAATCTGTGCGAAATTCTCAATCTTCCGCATGGATAAATTGCTCCTTCAGCTTGACACGGTCGATCTTGCCGTTGGCGTTCATCGGCAGTGCGTCCAGCTTTTCGTAGATGTTGGGCAGCATATACTTGGGCACCAGCCTGCGCATGGCACGCGCGAGTGCCGCGGCGTCCGGCTCGCCTCGTAGATGCAGAGGATGCGGTCGCGGCTGCGGTCAAACAGGCAGGCTGCGGCCGCGATGCCGTCCACGCTGTGCAGCGCGGTCTCGATTTCGCCAAGCTCGATGCGGTAGCCCATGTGCTTGATCTGTCCGTCCTGCCGCGACAGGAAATACAGCAGACCGTCGTCCTTCTTGACGGCAATATCGCCTGTGCGGTACAGAATATCGCGGAAATACGGGTTTGTCGGGTTTTGGATGAAGCATTCGTTCGTCTTTTCCCAGTTGCCGAAGTAGCCGCTGGCCAGTCCGCTGCCGCGCACGCAGATCTCGCCGGCCTCGCCGTCCGGAACGGGCTTGCCGTCCTTGTCGAGCAGTATAATCTGCATGTTGCGGCAGGCTTTGCCGATCGGAATGGCTTCATCGTCGCGGTAGTCGCGGGTGAGATGGAATGCGGCACAGTCCACGGTGGTCTCGGTCGGTCCGTACATATTGACAACCTCGAGACCCGGAATCGCGGCCTTCCACGCGTTCACATAGCGCGCCTGCAGCGCTTCACCGCCGAGAGCGGCTTTGCGCAGCGTGGGCGGCGCGCACTTGCTCAGTGCACCCGAGCTTGCCACAAAGTGGAACGCGCTGGTCGCCCAGTTGATGGCGGTCACGCCGACACGCTCCATCTCCTTGAGCAGCAGCATCGGGAAGGTAAACAGCTTTTTCGAGAAAATATGGCAGGTTGCACCGAGCGAAAGGGTCTGGTACAGATCCTTGCACGAAAGATCAAAGTAAAACGGCGCCTGATTGCCGAAAATATCATGCTCGGTGTAGCCGCAGAACTCGCTCATCCAGTCGGTGAAGTCGATGACCGCACGGTGCGGAATGACGATTCCCTTCGGCGCACCGGTCGAACCCGAGGTGAACAGCAGGTAAACCGGGTCGATATCCAGTACGCTCTCACGGATGGACTGCAGCAGGTTTGCGTCAGCCGGTGCTGCAAAGCCCTCGTCCATCGAGATGAGCGGGGCACAGTCGGCAAGCGGCTCAGCCTGCCTGCGGTTGCCCTCGGCGTAGACGATGGCAACAGGATGGACCTGCTCGAAAATACGGCGGATACGCGCTTCCGGCATGTGGTCGTCGATCGGAACGTAACAGCCGCCCGCATACAGCACACCCTGCATCGCGGCAACGCTTTCGGCCGTGCGGCCGATCAAAACCGCGACCGGCTTGTGCAGCGTATCGACGGTTTTGGCAAGGTGGGTGCCCAGACCCTGTGCGGCCTTCAGCAGCTCGCCGAAGGTGAACACGCGGTTCTCATCGCAGAACGCAGGCTTGTCCGCGTGCATTCGGGCAGAGGATTCCAAATATTCGAGTACATTTTTTCTCATAGACATACTTCCTCATTATGATAGTCTATTTTATCATAGAGGGCGGAAAAAGTAAACGGAAAACGGCGGTCACGCCGGAGAATCCATCCATTCTGCAGTCTGCTGCAGGATGGTATGCAGAACGGTAATATCCCGCAGAACGTCGCCGGTTTCCATTGAGTGGTTGGCGTTTTCGGTCAGATAGAGCGGAATGCCGATTTTCCGGCAGCCGTCCGTGATTATCTCGGTATCCGCCCACGGATCGGCGGTGCCGTGAAAGGCAATGCCGGTCGGGTCGAGATAGGGCAGGGCTTGCTCAATCGGTGTGTAGTACACCTGCCGCGGATGAATGCCCTGCCGGACGGCGTAGCGTGCGGCAATCGCAGTGCCGATGCTTTTCGAGAGGAAGAAAACGCGGTCGTAAGCGGTCCAGTCGATGGCGGTAAGCTGTTCCTCTGCGGCAGAAAGCGCGGTCTGCACAGCTTGTTCGATTTTTTCGGTGTGACCTCTTAAACCGGTCGGCAGAGCGGGATACTGCACCGCGAGCAGGTAACAGCCGCGTGCGCGTGCAAGTTTTGCGCTGTAATACAGCAGCGGTTTGTCGATATGGTAGCCGATGCCGGGGAACAGCACGGCAAGCTGGTTGCTCATAGGTAAGGCTCCTTTGGGGAAAATGCAGGATTACTCCGCCAGCTCCCGCACGGCGGCAATTGCGGTATCGACCTCATTTTCCGTGTTAAAATACGAAAAGCTGAAGCGAACCGCGCCCTGCTGCACGGTGCCGAGCGCCTCGTGCATGCGCGGCGCACAGTGTGCACCGGCGCGTGTGGCGATGTCATAATCGGCAAACAGCGCGTCCGCGACCTCGGCGGAGTCATAATCGCGGATGTTAAGTGCCACGACAGCTGCGCGTTCCGGCCGGGAGAAATTGCCGTAGACGGTCACGCCGTCAATGCCCTTCACACCGTCGTAAAACCGCCGCATGAGTGCGCGTTCGTGTGCTCCAATAGCCGAAACATCGGCTTTTTCGATAAATTTCAGCGCGGCATGCAGTCCGGCGATGCCGTGCGTATTGAGCGTGCCCGCCTCGAGCCGTGCAGGATACGCCTGCGGCTGTTCGCGGTCGTAGGAGTGAATGCCGGTGCCGCCGCGGAGCAGCGGCCGAAGCTCTACGCCCGGTCGGATGCACAGACCGCCGGTTCCCTGCGGACCCATCAGGCCCTTGTGGCCGGTGAAGCAGAGCACGTCAATGTTCATGCGCTGCATGTTGATTGGCACCGCGCCTGCCGTCTGCGATGCATCGACAACCAGAAGGGCACCGTGTTCGTGCGCCATTGTACCGATTTTGGCGATATCGAGCAGGTTTCCGGTCAGATTGGATGCATGCGTGCAGACAACGGCCTTGGTTTCCGGTCGAAAGAGCGTTTCCATATCCTCATAGCGGATATTGCCCTGACGGTCCGCCGGTACAAAATCTACCGATACGCCGCGCATCTGCAGATCATACAGCGGACGGAGCACGGAATTGTGTTCCAAATCAGTCGAAATGACGTGATCACCGGACGAAAACAGACCGTAGAGTGCAATATTCAGCGCCTCGGTGGAGTTCGCGGTGAACACAACATGGTCCGCACGCGGACAGCCGAACAGCTTCGCCAGCTTGCTCCGCGTTTCGAACACCATGCGTGACGCGGAAAGCGACACGCCGTGTGCGCCGCGCGATGCATTTCCTGCGGTAAGAATGGCGTTTTTGACCGCCTCTGCGACTTCAGGCGGCTTGTGCAGCGTGGTCGCTGCGTTATCCAGATAAATCATGATTTCCTCCGTCAGTCGAACAGTTCGACGAGAGCATGTGTCTCGAATCCGATGCCGGTTTCATGCAGAGTGTCGAGGAGCACCTGTTCCTCACTTGTTTCGGCCTTCCATGCCAGTCCGCAGCCTGCGCTCACCTGAGAGGGAATCGGGATCATACGTCCGGGCAGACCGCGCTGCGTGAACATGGCTTCTGCCGCGAGTGCCTGCTCGGTGGACGCGAACGCGATGACCGCAAACGGCCGTTTGCGCCGCATCACGGGCGCAGAATGAGGTCGGCCTGCATCTGCTTCTCTGTGATGACATACATGTTGGTCACGTCACCAACTGCCAGCTTGTCGGTCAGGCCATAGTGGTTGAGACAGGTACCGCAGGTCAGAATCTCCACACCGAGCGATGCCAGGTTTTTCAGATCCTCGAGCGATGCCGAGTCTTCGCAGGTCAGGCGTGCGCCGCCGTTGTAGAACAGAATCGTGCTCGGCAGGTGCTCCTGCTGGGTGAGCGCAAAAATAAAGCCCTTGATGAGAATGCGGCCCAGCTCCTCATCGCCATCGCCCATATGGTCGGCGGAAATGACAACGACCGTCTTTTTCTGCGCCGCCGGTACGGTGCAGGCAATCTGCTCATCGGCTTCTGCCTTGCCGATGGAATTTTCAGTCGTGATCGTCACGCAGAATTCCTTGTCCGAGCGTTTTTCGGTCGTGATCGAGCAGCCCTTGCTCTCCGCAAGGCGGGTCAGGTTCTGCACCGCAATTTCGTTATCTACCAGCGTCTGAACCGTGCCCGCACCTTTCAAATCCTGCAGCGCGTGCAGCGTTTTGATGACCGGAATCGGACATGCGTCACCGAGCGCATTCACTTGTACCATAATAAAGTTCCTCCTTTTGGGGATGTTCTGTGGATAGTATAGCACAATAAATCACTGAAAACCATAATTTATCCATAGGATTGTGGAATACTGGGATGAGAGGACGGTTTTTCTTGACGGTGCTCTCTTAAAAAGGGTAAAATTATAATGTATTTTACAAAAGTACGCAAAATTTATTCGCAAATCGCTTTTGTTCAATTATGCGGTATTGCCTTAAATGATAATTATCTATTCGTAACCTTATATAGAACACATTTACAGATATTACTTGCTTATTTGAACTGTGTTACCGGAACATTATCTATGGATAACCCGAATATCCGATATCTGATACAAAATCGTTATCTGATTGACTGACACGCAGAAAGGAGGCATAACCATGCGATCCCACACCTACCTTGCCATCGACCTGAAATCCTTTTATGCCTCCGTGGAGTGCCGGGAGCGTGACCTCGATCCGCTCGACACGCACCTTGTTGTCGCGGACGAGACCCGCACGGACAAGACCATCTGTCTGGCAGTCACGCCGTCGCTGAAAAGCTACGGCATTTCCGGCCGCGGACGGCTGTTTGAGGTACGTCAGCGCGTTAAGCAGGTCAATGCCGAGCGGCAGCGCCGTGCGCCCGGGCATACATTCACCGGCGCGTCTTACTCTGCTGCGGAACTGCGGGAAAACCCGTCTCTTGCGATGAATTTCATCATCGCACCGCCGCATATGGCGAATTATATGGCGTACAGCAGCCGGATTTATGCCATTTATATGAAATATGTCGCACCGGAGGACATGGTTGTGTACTCGATCGACGAGGTGTTCATGGACGTGACCGGCTATCTTCAGACCTACGGCCTGACCGCGCGTGAGCTGGCACGGAAAATCATTCTCGATGTGCTGAACACCACCGGCATCACGGCCACAGCAGGCATCGGCACCAACCTGTTTCTTTGCAAGGTGGCGATGGATATTGTTGCTAAGCACGTTCCCGCCGACCGCGACGGCGTGCGTATCGCCGAGCTGGACGAGCGCAGATTCCGGCATGAACTGTGGTCACATCAGCCGCTCACTGATTTCTGGCGCGTGGGACGCGGCACCGCGAAAAAGCTCGAGCAGTACGGCATGTGCACCATGGGCGATATCGCGCTGTGCTCGGAGAAAAGCGAGGATCTGCTGTATAAGTTGTTCGGCAAAAACGCGGAGCTGCTCATCGACCATGCGTGGGGATGGGAGCCGTGCACGGTCGCAGATATCAAAGCCTACAAGCCGAGCACCAACAGCATCAGCACCGGGCAGGTGCTCGCGTGTCCGTATACAGCGGACAAGGCACGTCTGGTTGTCCGCGAAATGGCGGATCAGCTGGTACTCGATCTGGTGAGCAAGGGCTTTGTCACCGACCGGCTTGTGCTGACCGTCGGATACGATATTGATAACCTGAACGATCCGGCACGGCGGATTAACTACCACGGCAAGACCGAGACCGATCGCTACGGGCGCACGCTTCCAAAATCTGCACACGGCACGCAGAGTCTCGGAGAACTGACCTCGTCTACGCGAAAGCTCATGGACGCAGCGACCACGCTGTTCGACCGTATTATCGACCCGAATCTGCTCATCCGGCGCATGTATCTGGTGGCAGATCACATCCTTCCGGAATCTGACGCGCCCCAGCCGGCTCGGTGTGAGCAGCTTGACCTGTTTACCGACTATGCTGCCGAGCAGGAGCGCCGGAGGGCAGAGCAGACCGCACTCGAGCGGGAGCGAAAGCTGCAGCAGGCGGCGCTTGCCATCAAGGGCAAATACGGCAAAAACGCGCTGCTTAAGGGCATGAACCTCGAGAAAGGCGCGACTGCCATCGAGCGAAACGGAAAAATCGGCGGGCATAACGCATAATCGGAAAAACATGCTAAGGCAATGTAAATATATTGCCTGATTCTGCCTCTTCACGGACGTTCTGTGTCGAAAATTCGACATTTCAGGCAGTCATCCTTGTATATGGCAATCAAAGGAAATATAATATATTCATAATAATATGGGAAATATATCTTTTCTGGAAGGATTGCGAAGCCGCAAGGCAGCTGCATACGGAGAAGCTAATGAAAATTATCTGCGAAAAAGGCTATCACGCCGGAAATGTCCTGCGTCTGGTAGCGGAATATTTGGAAAAACGATATCCGGATGATATGATTCTGGATGAAAATATGGAAATCACGCTTTCACTCAAGAACGGTGAGAACGGTCAGCCCATCGTGCTCGGTGAAGAGGAACTGCAGCTGTCGCACCATACAGCCGACCATTCCGAGGACTACTATAATCATGATGTGCTGACCCATTTGTACACGCGCTGCAAGTACGAGCACGACCTCAAGGTCTTTCAGCTGGCGAATTATGCGCGGCTGACCTGCATTTATATGGATGCCGTCGGCCTGCATGAGATCAACAACCACTTGGGACATGAGGCCGGAGACCACATGCTGTGCTCGATTGCGGACGGGATTCGAAAGTATTTCCCGGATGACTGCGCGTATCGTATTGGCGGTGACGAGTTTGTCCTGCTGTGTCCGGCGCGTCAGCCGGAGGAGCTTGCAGAAAGCCTTGCGGCGTTCTGCGGCACAATCCGTGAGATGGGGTATGAGGTCTCGGTCGGCGTATCTGAGAGCACGGACAGACAGACGCTGAACGAGACGGTCAATCAGGCTGAAACGGCCATGCGGCATGACAAAATGGAGTTTTACCGCAATAACGGCGGTATCCGTCAAATGCGTATCATCGACGATAAGCTGAAGCAGCTGCTCATCAAAAAGCGGGATGTCACCCGTTTTCTGCAGGCGATCGCACCGCTTTACAGGGGAGTGTACATGGTCAATATCAAGCAGGATACCTGTCGGTATATCTATGTTCCGTCATATTTTAAGACCATGCTGGAGAATAATCATCATGCGTTTATGTCTTCCGTGCGTGAGTACTGCCGCGAACTGGTCCACCCGGAGTATCATGACGAATTTGCAAAGCTGCTGGATTACAGCTATATAGAGGAGCAGATTGCGGCGCATGGTTCGCTGAAGATGACCTATCAGATACGGGACGGCAGCCGGGTACATCTCAAAATCACCATGGCCGACCGGAGTTCCGCAGACGTACATGAGCTGCTGTGGATTTTTCTGGACGAAACGCAATAGAAGAAAGCAGGTGAAGCATGTCCGTAATAGACAATCGAAAATACGCCGGGATTATGAATCTGCCGCATCATGTCTCCTCAACCCGTCCGCAGATGCCCATAAGCGACCGTGCGGCGCAGTTTTCACCGTTTGCGGCGCTGACCGGATATGCCGGTGTTATCCGTGAGACAGCGCGGCTGACCGACCGTAAAATCGAGCTGGACGAGACCATGCTGACCGCACTTAACGAGCGGTATCGGCTGCTGCTTTCCGTGCTCGATACAGAACCCGAGGTGGAGATCACCTATTTTGTGCCGGATGAACGCAAATCCGGCGGTGCATACCGCACAGTTTCCGGTGTGGTCAAAAAGGCGGATGAATTCGCGCGGCGGCTGACCCTGACAGACGGCACGGTGATTCCGATGGAGGATGTGCTGATGCTGGACGGGGCAATATTTGGACAGAATGAATAAGAAAATCCACGCTCTTCACAAAGAAGAGCGTGGATTTTTGTATAGTTAGCGCAAGGAATCGAGTTCTTCCTGCAGATACCGGAAGAACAGGCCTGCGTGGTATCCATCTGCTACCGCATGTGCGATGGTGATATTGACCGGCATATTGACCTTGCCGCCGCATTTTTCATACCTTCCCATGACAACGATGGGGAAGTATGCAGGCTGTCCGTCCGCGACGCGGCTGCCGCAGCCGGTAAACGCCGTCCACGGCGTACAGGATACGCAGTAGAAATTCGCAGGCTGGTTCGGCTTGGTCTTGATGCCCTTGACATCCTTGTAGGTCTGCATATCTGCGGTAATGGCGTTGTAAAACGTGGGGAAATCCTCGGAAAAGTCCGTCCAGCAGTCGGAAAATGTGCAGTCATCCGGATGAAAGAACGTGAAATTCGGCACGATTTTATCCCAGACACAGAGTTCGCCGTCCGCGTTTTTGAACATGCGGAAGTTCTCGATGCGGCCCAGCGCCTTGGTGACGCAGTAAATCGCCGCTGCGTAGAATTTACAGCCGTGTGCATGACAGAAACGGAGCAGGTTTTGCACATCCACCGGCGCCGTCATATTGAATTCAACCTTGAGAGCCTCGGTATAGTAGCGGTAGTGCTCACGGCGAGGCCAGCTTTCCATATCGACTTTTTTGAAGGCTTGCATAGCGTTCCATCCTTTCCGAACCCTGCAGATACACGCCCTGACTTTTTTGGCATTTGCAAAGCAAATGCTATTCATGCGCACTAACGCGCGAAATTCAAAATATTGATGATACGACTTGTTCAATAATCTTGCTGCTGTCAAATCTGCTGCTCCGCAGCGAACTGTGCCGCGCCTGCGGCAGCTTCCTCACGGCCATCGGACAGCGTGAGCGGACAGCCGAAGGCAGTCTCAAAGCGCTGCTGCAGATACCGGTTCTGCCGCAGACCGTTGCCCGAGCCGATCAGCCTTTTCGGCGTACCGCCGGCCTGCCGATATGCGGTGTACATGCGGTGCAGCTCGTCGGCCATGCCGTCCATCACGCCGTAAATCAGGTGTAAAGGCGTGAAATTATGCGTTGTAAGACCGGAAATACTGCCGGTCAGGCTGCTGTCCGCACGCGTGCCTTCAAACAGGGTGCAGATGGCAGGCACATCATCCGGACGCGGATTTTCATCCAGCAGACGCGCCATTGCGTCGTAGCAGCTGTGCACTTCCGTGCCGAGCATGGACGCGGTGGAGCGGAAAAACTGCTCGAGCAGCGCGTAAGCGCGTCCGCCGCACAGCGAAGCACCGGCCAGAAGATAGCCGCCGCCCGGCATGGGACGGGTCTCTAAGCCGTCTGCCTGCAGATAGTGCGGCGTAAACACGGAAAACTGACTGCCGGTGCCGACATTCACGAGCATTTCAGCGGTTTTGTCGCGCACCGAGCGCAGAAAGCTGGCTTGATTGTCACCGATGGCGGCACAGACAGCCGCATTCCGGAAGTACCCGATTACCGGTTCAGCAGCAAGCTGCGGGACAAAGCTCGGGGCGATACCGGCTTTTTGCAGAGCGTTTTGGTCGAAAGCACAGCGTTCCGCGTCGAAGAAGCCGATGCTTGCGGCGTTGCTGGCATCCATGCGCGGCGCAGCCAATCCGCACAGCCGCATGGCAAGGTAGTCACCGATGGTGCAGCAGGTGACGGCGGCGGGCGGCACAAGTCCGGCGGCAAGGTTGTACGCGTGCGTTACCAGACCATAGCCTGCCGCGGCAAGGTATCCGGTCACGCGCGTGAGATACTGCACCCAGCTTTCGGTTTTGCTGTGCGGCAGGCTGCCGCGTGCGTCCTGCCAGGTGTACAGCGGACTGACGGCATTACCGTCCGCATCCACATACAGAATGCCGTGCATTTGCCCAGTTACGCCGATGGAATGAATATCCGGATAGCGTTCAAACAGCATTTGCACGACAGATAGTGCGGTTTGCGTGATCTTTTCCACGTCTTGCTCGCGTGCGCACGCCAGCGCAGACGGAATAAAGGCACTGTTTGCCCGCGTTTCGCTGGCGAGGAACTGCTCGTCCTCGAGCACAGCCGCGCTGATTGTTGTGGTGCCGATGTCAATGCCTAATGTTTTCATGCTGGGTCCCTCGGTTCGCCTGATGGTTCTGTCAGCAGTATAGCACAGCGGAGCGTGTATGAAAAGAAATTGCGCACAAATTTGTCCACAAGTTTGTGGATAATTTACCGACTTGAAAAACGAGTTGCACATGCTATAATAAAGTCGCAAAACAGAGAAAAGGGGAGCGAACAACATGGACCGAAATTTTCTCAAGCAGAGCATTCGGCGTGGGCTGGACTATTACAAGGATGGCCTGTTCAACGAGGACGAGGATGAATACTGGGAGCGTGCATGGGCGGCGCCGGACGATGATGACAGCATGGCGGAAAACGGCTTTCTCAATGTAGCGATGGCGCACCTGCAGGGCGATGAATGCGACGAAATCGTGCTGCTCGGCACGGAATACGGCTATCATGAGCCGGATTACGACAGTTATATCGACATCGGACACGCCTTTGTCAACGATATGGGCACCGGATTTCTGCAGACCGAGGGCACCGAGGATGACTGGGAACAGCTGATTGACGATATTGCGGAAATTCTGGATGGAAAGATGGAGTAGCTTTCCACCGAGTTATCCACATTGCTGTGGATAAAAAATAAAACGCTCGAGTAATCTCGAGCGTTTGAGGCTGTCGAAAAACTCCGTTTTTCGAGCATCCTCTCGATTGAAACTACGCTTTCAATCGAATCTCGACGAAAAGCCGCGCCCTACGGGCACAATTTTTCGTCCCTTGTATAATTCCCGAGGTACACAAGGTGAATTGCCGCATAGCGGCAAGAGAGGGTGGTCTGGACCATGCCCCCGGGAATTATGAATTTGCTGTGTAAATTCTATTTTATGCGTGCTGCCGCACGAAAAGTAAAAACGATAGATTGACTTTATCGACAGACTGAAACGCTCGAGTAATCTCGAGCGTTTTTCATCGTCGCGCCTTAAACCTTAATTATTATTGCAGGGGTGTTTGCAGGGGTGCTGTTTTACAGCACCTGCGACATCAAAATCGCGCAGATCATAATCGGAATATTAAACGCGATAAACGTTGGGATGCAGGTATCGCGGATATGATCGTGCTGACCGTCGGCGTTGAGACCGGAGGTTGGGCCGAGCGTGGTATCGGATGCGGGCGAGCCTGCATCACCGAGGGCAGCGGCGGCCGAAATGAGCAGGATGGTAGCCGGAGTGGAGAACCCAAGCGAGCTGCACATCGGCACGAACAGCACAGCGAGCACGGGCACAGTGCCGAACGAGGTGCCGATGCCCATCGTCACCAACAGGCCGATGAGCGTAATGACAATCGCAGCGACAACCTTGCTGCCGCCTACGGCGGAAATACCGGCGTTTACGAGCGCGTCAATGCCGCCGGTGGCCTTGATGACCGAGGCGTAGCCGCCTGCCACCAGCATAATGATGGCAATCTGACCCATCAGACGGATACCGCCCTCGATCTGCTCGTCAATGTCACTCCATTTGATAGCGCGGAACGCGATGATGATGATCAGGCCGCACAGCGCGGAAAGCGCCAGATCCTGACTGATAACCTGCACGACTGCGACAACAATCGCGGCGGCAAGCATGACATAATGGCGATACTCGAGCTTTTCCGAAATTACCTCGGCAGCGGAGGTGTCTGCTTCAATGTCGTGGTAGTCACGCGGCTTGCGGTACAGGACAAACACGGCGATGAACAAACCGATCAGCATGGCAACGCCAATACTCCAGTTGGCGGCGGTAACGTCCTTGACCGTTACAGAAAGACCGTTTTCACTCAGATTATCCGCGATAACGCGTTGAAAAATCAATCCGAAACCAAACGGAATGGTGATATACGGCGCTTTATGGCCGAACGCCAGCGCACACGCAACGGCACGCCGGTCAAGCCGCATACGGTTCATCATGCGGAGCAGCGGCGGCACGAGAATCGGGATGTATGCGATATGCACCGGAATGAGGTTCTGCGACAGGCAGGCAACGAGCGTCAGCACACCAATGAGCGCCAGTTTGTGTCCGCCGAGCAGGCGCGACAGCTTTTTCGACAGAATGTCGGCCAGACCGGTCGTGGCGATGCAGGTGGCAAACGTGCCGAGCAGGATGTACGCCAGCGCAGTCGTGGCGTTGCTGGCAAAGCCGCCGGTCAGCAGCTGCATAACGGTCTGCGTGCCCTCGGGCGCGTTCAGCAGCGGGATACCGCCGGCCACGCCGCCGATGATGCACGCGATGAGCATGGACAGCAGCACATTCAAACCGGTCAGGCACAGAACACAGAGCACCAGTACGGATATCGTGACCGGGTTTGTGAGCAGGCTGAAAAGAATAGACATGTATCATTCTCCTTAGAAACAAAAACCGCATGCAGCGGGACTTGCACACGGTAAAGTATTGAAGTTTTTCTTATTGTAGCAGAAAAAAGCCAAACCGTCAAGAAATGTTTCTTATCGAAAGAAGTTATTGGAAAAGCAAACGGCACCTGCGGGGAACAGGTGCCGAAAAAGGATACTATATAAATAGATATACCGGAAATCACTGGCGGCGCTTAAAATCCAGATAGCCCTGCAGGATAAGCGTTGCCGCGACTGCATCGACGTTCTGACGGTGCTTTTTCTCTTTTTTGCCGCTGCGGTGCAGGATTTCGTGTGCGGCGACCGTCGTGCGGCGCTCGTCCCACAGCACAACGTGCAGTCCGGTGCGTTCCTCCAGCTCCTTCGCCAGAGTCTCGCACTTCTCGGCACGAGGGCCAACTGTGCCGTCCATGTTCTTCGGGTGGCCGAGGACGATCTCCTCAATCTTGTTTTCCTGAATGAATGCCGCCAGCTTGTCCACCAGCTTGGCGTAATTCCATTCGTGGATCACGCTCGGCGAGCCGGCCAGAAAGCCGGAAGGATCGGAGATCGAAAGGCCGGTGCGGGCGTCTCCGTAATCAATGCCCAAAATACGCATAGTCATACTCCTGTTTCTTGGGCAGTTTTTCAAATCGGTGTTTTCTGCCCGTGTGATTACCCTGAGTATACCATAAAAAACGAAAATAATCAGCACTTTTTCAGAAAAAATGCTTGACCGCAAATCCCTCACATGCTATACTAAAAACACCTATGCAGGTTCTTTTTTTGCGCCTATTTTTCGTGTGTCTGAAAAGTTGACGTCGGAACGCTGACAGAGGGAGGCAATTAGCTTCAAGCCGTGTCACAGGGATACGGAAACGAAGCGAGATATTAAAAGGAGGTGCCGTTATCTATGCGCGTAAAGATCACGCTGGCCTGCACCGAGTGCAAGCAGAGAAACTATGACACAATGAAGAACAAGAAGAATGATCCGGATCGTCTGGAAATGAACAAGTACTGCCGTTTCTGCCGGAAGCACACGCTTCACCGCGAAACGAAGTAAGGGAAAGGAAGTAGCTTAATGGCTGAAGAAACCAAAGCGAAAAAGCCCGGTCTCTTTGCTCGTATCGGCAAGTGGTTCCGCGAATTGAAGAGCGAATGCCGTAAGATCGTCTGGCCCACCCGTGAGCAGACGACGAACAACACGCTGGTCGTTATCGCCTGCGTAGTCATCATCGGTATTTTCATCTGGGTGCTTGACATCGTATTCGGTCTTGGTGTCCAGACGCTGCTTAAACATTTCGCCGCCTAACTTAAAAGGAGGCAACAATGTCAGACGCTGCAAAATGGTACGTTGTTCATACGTACTCCGGCTACGAAAACAAGGTAGCCTCTTCGATCGAAAAAGCGGTCGAAAACCGCAAGCTGCATGACCTGATCCAAGCCGTCAACATCCCGACCGAGAAGGTCGTTGAGGTAAAGGACGGCAAAAGCCGCGAGGTAGAGCGCAAGCTGTACCCGGGCTACGTGCTCGTTAAGATGATCATGACCGATGAAACCTGGTATCTGGTTCGCAATACGCGCGGCTGCACCGGTTTTCTGGGTCAGGACAAGTCCGGCGGCTCCAAGCCGATTCCGCTGACTGAGGAAGAGATCATCGCAATGGGCGTGGAAAAGCGCGAGATCGAGGTAAACTACGCCGCAGGCGACAGTGTTCGCGTTATCGACGGCGCGCTGGCAGGCTTTATCGGCGTTGTATCGTCGGTTGAGCCGGATAAGAACAAGGTAAACGTAACCGTTTCCATGTTCGGCCGCGAAACCCCTGTCGAGCTTGAGCTCGATCAGGTTGAAACTCTCGACGAGTGACAATGAGCGGAAGATAGATTTCCGCATTTACGGCAAGTGGGAGAGTTCCGTGCCAATTAGGAACTCGCCAGCCACCACATTTTTTGAAGGAGGAACCTTTCAACATGGCACAGAAAGTAGTAGGTTATATTAAGCTCCAGATTCCCGCAGGCAAGGCAACCCCGGCTCCCCCGGTAGGTCCGGCTCTCGGCCAGCACGGTGTAAACATCATGTCTTTCACCAAGGAATTCAACGAGCGCACCAAGAACGATGCCGGCATGATCATTCCGGTTATCATTACGGTTTATGCTGACCGTTCGTTCAGCTTCGTTACCAAGACGCCTCCGGCGCCGGTTCTGATCAAGAAGGCTTGCGGCATCGAGTCCGGTTCTGCTGTACCGAACAAGACCAAGGTTGCAAAGCTGTCCAAGGCTGACTGCCAGAAGATCGCAGAGACCAAGATGCCCGACCTGAACGCTGCTTCCCTGGAAGCTGCTATGAGCATGATCGCGGGCACCGCCCGTTCGATGGGTATCACCGTCGAGGAGTAATCTCCGGTTTTTATTTGTTGTACGAAGCTGCGGCTATCTGCCGCATACAGTGGGAGGGTTATTCAAGTTCCCGCTTAACCACTTAAGGAGGATTTATTGTGCATAAAGGTAAAAAGTATGTAGACAGCGCAAAGACGATCGACCGCACCAAGCAGTACGATCCGGCTGAAGCGCTTTCCACCGTTGTTTCCACCGCGAAGGCTAAGTTCGATGAGACCATCGAGCTGCACGTAAAGCTGGGCGTTGACTCCCGTCACGCTGACCAGCAGGTTCGCGGCGCTATCGTTCTGCCCCACGGCACCGGCAAGCAGGTTCGCGTTGCTGTATTCGCTAAGGGCGCAAAGGCTGACGAGGCTCTGGCTGCAGGCGCAGACATCGTTGGTGCAGAGGACCTGATGGAGCGCATCCAGAAGGAGAACTTCTTTGAGTTCGACGTAGTTATCGCTACCCCGGACATGATGGGCGTTGTAGGCCGTCTGGGCCGCGTGCTTGGTCCTAAGGGCCTGATGCCGAACCCGAAGGCTGGTACCGTATCTATGGACGTTACCAAGGCTGTTCAGGAGTCCAAGGCTGGTAAGATCGAGTACCGTCTCGACAAGACCAACATCATCCACTGCCCGATCGGCAAGGCTTCCTTCGGCGCTGAGAAGCTGCAGGACAACTTCGACGCTCTGATGGGTGCTATCATCAAGCTAAGCCGGCTGCTGCAAAGGGTCAGTACGTTCGTTCCTGCGTTGTTGCTTCTACCATGGGCCCCGGCATCAAGGTAAGCACCGCAAAGATGATCGGCTAATTCAATAGCATTTTACTCGGCGGTTTTCCGCTGAGCGTCAGAAAGACAGACCGATGATTTCGATTGTTGGTCTGTCTTTTTGTAAAATAGCGTGGATTTTTACTGCACCAGACAGCGTGTGCCGAAAAATACGAAAACTCTCTTGATTTCAGAAAAATAGTAAGAAAGGCAGGTTAATTATGCCCGGTTTAGTCTTAGAGGGCGGAACCTTCCGCCCGGTATTCTCCTGCGGCGTGATGGACGCGCTGCTCGACAACGGCATCATGTTCGATTACGTCATCGGCGTGTCCGCCGGCATCACCTATGCGGCGTCGTATCTCTCACGGCAGCGTGAGCGCAACATCAACATACTGCGGCAGTATCGTGGCGACAAGCGCTATTTCGGCGCGCGCAACCTGCTGCACGACCACTCCATTTTCGGCACGGATTTCGTATTCGACACCATCCCGAACCAGCTCATGCCGTTTGACTGGGACGAATTTCACAAATATCAGGGAAAATATCTGGTCGGTGTCACCAATGCAAAGACAGGCAAAGCCGAATATCTCGACGGCATGCGCATGGACCGTCCATGCACGATGCTGCGAGCGACCTGCGCCATCCCGATCTACTTTCCGCCGGTGCAGATGGACGGCGAGACCTATTACGACGGCGGTCTGGCCGACCCGATCCCGATTCTGCGCAGCCTGCACGACGGCAACGAGCGCAATCTGATTGTGCTCACGCAGCCGGAAAGCTACCGCAAGACGCTGACGCGTGGCGTGGAGCTGGCCGCAAAGTGGCTGAAGCGCAAATATCCGGCAATGCCCAAGGTGCTGCTTGAGCGTGCCAAGCACTACAACGAGACAGTCTGCTTCTGTCACCGACTTGCGGAGAACAAACCGCAGGACACCGTGCTCCTTCAGCCCGAAAAATCGCTGAACAGCTTTGAAAAAGACGTGAAAAAGCTGGAATGGGGGTACGAAATGGGGTATAATATGACATGTGCCCGGATGGAGCAGATCAAAAATCTGTTCCGCTGACGGGTTTTGGTAAAAGAGAAATATTTTAGGGGGAATGAAAAAACGATGCAAAGCAACAGAATCATTCAGGTAGAGGAAAAGGTGCCGCCGCGCCTGCTCGTGCCGCTGTCCATCCAGCATATGTTTGCGATGTTCGGCGCGTCCGTGCTCGTGCCGTTCATCTTCAAGATGAACCCGGCGATTGTGCTGTTCATGAACGGTATCGGCACGTTGCTGTTCATCCTCATCACCAAGGGCAAGGCGCCCGCGTATCTCGGCTCGTCGTTCGCATTTATCGCACCGGCGACCATCGTTATCAACAACTGGGGTTATCAGTATGCACTCGGCGGCTTTGTTGTCGTGGGTGCGTGCGGCTGTGTGCTCGCATTCATTATCTATAAATGCGGTACGGACTGGATCAACGTCGTTCTGCCGCCCGCAGCCATGGGCCCGGTCGTTGCGCTGATCGGCCTTGAGCTGGCAGGCTCTGCGGCTTCTACCGGCTGCATTGTCGGTGACAGCGTCACCACCGGAACGGTTGTCACCTTCCTTGTAACGCTGGCCGTTGCGGTATTCGGCAGCGTGCTGTTCCGCGGCTTCTTCTCGACTATCCCGATTTTGATCGCCATTATCTGCGGCTACATCGCGGGTGTGCTCACCGGTGTTATCGAGACTCAGACCATCATTGATGCGCTGCACACCAGCTTTATCTCCATCCCGAATTTCCAGACCCCGAAGTTTGACATCAACGCCATCCTGATCATTCTTCCGGTCATTCTGGTTATCGCAAACGAGCATATCGGTCATCAGCTGGTTACCGGCAAGGTCATCGGCCGCGATCTGCTGAAAGATCCCGGTCTGCACCGTTCGCTGTTCGCGGATAACTTCTCGACCATGATCTCCGGCTTTATCGGCTCGGTGCCGACCACCACCTACGGCGAGAACATCGGCGTTATGGCAATCACCAAGGTGTACTCCGTGCGCGTGATCGGCGGCGCGGCTGTGCTGAGTATCATCTGTTCGTTCGTTGGTCCGCTGGCGGCGCTTATCCAGACCATTCCGGGTCCGGTCATCGGCGGTATCTCGTTCCTGCTGTACGGCATGATCGGCACCTCCGGTCTGCGTATTCTGGTTGATAATCATGTGGATTACAGCAAGAACCGCAACATGATCCTGACCTCGGTTATCTTTGTTACCGGCCTGTCCGGCGTGACGCTGGCGCTGGGCGATGTATCGCTCTCCGGTATGACCCTCGCCGCTATCGTTGGCATGATCATGAGCCTTGTGTTCTATGCGTTCGATAAGTTCCATCTGTCGAATGATGCGTAAGTGAATATGGAAAAAGCGTCTGCGTGAGCAGACGCTTTTTTATTATGACAATCATGAAACAGGTGCGGAATCGGACGGATCAGCTTGTGCAATCGCTTCCAGATGGAGCAGGGTTTGATTTAACATATTTAACTGTGCCGGTCCGATCGACGTCAGAGCAAATGGAAGCGATGGAATAGCAGAGAAACGCTTTTGAATCTTGATATCGGTATCACAGCCTGCATATGAAATGCTGAATTTAGTCTCGGTTTCAAAGATATTTCCTAATATGCCGGAGGTCTGAAGGTTTTTCCACAGTTCAGATACCGCGGTATGATTAGAAAAGTCTAATTCTATATATGGATGATTGGGATTCTTGATTTGAATAACGATTGCTAATTTGTCATAGACCGTTTGCCCGGCGGCATGCTGTTCGGCGGTGCCTTGAGAAATGCCGCCTTTCGTTTTCATTTGCGTATAGGCGTGCTTTGAAGTAATAAGCTGTGCCTGGAGAATATCGGAGTAGGGGAGAGAAAAACACTCAAATGCTTCTAACGGGTGGGCATTTGTGCATTGAAGGGCATGTAATTCCGGCAAATCCTTTGTTTTATAATAGAGTAATTGCTGATTGGCACTGTCCAGAATAATACCTTGCGAACCGGAAAAATTGATACGGCATCGATCAATAACAGCATGGGAGGGGCATGTAATTTCTATGCTCCAGTCACATTTGCTGCCCTGTGTCTGCAAATGTTGGTATAAGGCGGTATAAGCTGCTTCTAACCATTTAGGTAAGTCTCGATTAAACAGATGTACAACATCCTGTCGTGCCTCGTCATGAAGCCACTTGTTGGATAGTATGGAACGAAGGGCAGCATAGATTCCCCGGAGTATGAGAGCTATGATCAGACATACTAAGAGCGTTAGTAAGATTACCATGTACAGTCCTCCTATTATCTTCTTTAGTATAGCTGGAAGAAATATGTATGTCAATTAAAAATATCATAATGATATCGTAATATCATCGTGATTAGCATACCCTATAATAAGGTGATAGCATGCTGATTATAGGGGAACGAATTAAAATGCTGCGGGAGAGCCACAACATCTCACAGGCCGCGCTGGCAAAGCGGCTGGGCATCACACGGTCGAGCGTAAATGCGTGGGAATTGGGCCTGAATGTACCGAGTACGCAGTATATTATCGAATTATCCGAGATTTTCAAGGTATCGACGGACTATCTGCTGTGTGTTGCAAAAACGCAGACGTTGGATTTAACAGGTCTGGACGAGGAGGATATCGCCGTTCTGTATGCGCTGGCGACCTATCTGCGTAGAAAGAACCGCGAAATGAAATTATAAAAATAATTTGAAAGGTGTCTGCTCATGCAGATGCTTTTTATTATCCCATTGTTGAAAACCGGAAATCCGTACTATATAATTGTAAATATTCTGACAGATAACGGAGAAAACACAATGCAGAACGAAAAAACATCCGTTTTGGTGCTCGCGCAGTGCGATTGGACCATGCGCGAGACGTTAAATATCCGATTCGGCACGCAGTGCGCGTTCACGTTCGCGGAGAACGGCGAACACCCGACCGCAGAGCAGCTTCGCGCGGCTGCGGTTATTTTCGGCGAGCCGAGTGGAGCCCAGCTGGCGCAGACCGAAAACCTGCGTCTGCTGCAGCTGACCTGGGCGGGCGCGGACAAGTACACGCGCATGGAAAATCTGCCGCGGAGCGTGGTGCTGGCAAATGCATCCGGTGCGTTCGGCACGATCATCGCGGAGTACGCGATTGGCAGTCTGGTGGCGCTGTACCGCTCGTTTGGACGGTACTGGAGCAATAAACAGGCGTATATCTGGCAAAAATACGACCATTCGGAGACGATTTCCGGCAAGACCGCGCTTGTACTCGGCATGGGCGACATCGGCGCGAATGTGGCCCGCCGATTGAAGGTCTTTGGCGCAGCTGTGCTCGGCGTGAAGCGCACAGCGGTTTCGGCTGTACCGGAAGACTTCGAGGAGGCGCATACGCTCGATGCGTTAGACGCTCTGCTCCCGCGGGCGGACATCGTCATCGGCTGTCTGCCGAACACGCGCGAGACTGCAGGTCTGCTGACTGCGGAGCGTCTGCACGCGATGAAAGCAGGCGCGGTGCTGGTCAATGTCGGACGCGGCAGTCTGGCAGGGACGGACGATCTGGTGTCGGCTCTGCAGGACGGCCACCTTGGCGGTGCCGCACTCGATGTGTTCGAGACCGAACCGCTTCCAGCGGACTGTCCGCTGTGGGACATGGAGAACGTGCTGCTCACGCCGCATATCGCAGGCCCGAGCTTCGGCGGCAGCGCGGACGTGCAGAACACGATCTGGCATATCTGCATGGACAATCTGGACCGGTATTTGACCGGAAACCCGCTGAAAAATGTCGTAAACCGGTCGGAGGGATACTGATACGCGTTTCCCGCAGGTATAGCAACAAAGAGAAAACGAGCCGAAAGCCATGCTGTCGGCTCGTTTTTTGGTGCTCAGCAGTTTTTGAAAAACCAGATGATAAAGTTGATAACCTCTATGCCGAGGAAAATCAGGGCAACCACGCAGATGACCGCCGCTGCCGTCATAAACTGGATGGACGGTTCACCCAGGCTTTCAATAATCACGCAGGTCAGCGCAATAAACCAGCTGATCATGCACGCCGTATGCAGCGGATGCTGCAGGATCCACTTGCTGATCTGACCGGATTCGTCGGATTTCGGTGCAGGCTCGGTTGTTTTCTTCTCTGCGGAGACAGGCCGGCGGCCGCCGGACGCATTCGGTGCATTGCGCGCCGCTTCCTGCATGCCCTGCCGGTAGTGCACATAGCCGTCAAGTCCCTTGCCGTAGAAGCCGTAATCGTCTTTTTTCATATGCCATGCCTCCTTTTCATGCTTTGAGTATCGCATATCGGGTGTCCGATAAAACGGACTCAGAAGCGGTTGAACACAAATGTTCCAAATTACTGCGTTTACCATAGCATAACCGGGCGCAAAATACAAGCGGCGGTGGTAAAAATGTATAAATGCGGGCAATTCTAATTGTGCAAAAGCAATGAAAAAGTTATAATTATGCCAAAACGACACAAAATCGACAAAGTTTTATGATAAACGGCATTGCAAAAAATGTAAAACGGTGGTATGATGTAGGCAATAAAGCGGCACAAGGGTACCCTTGTGTCTGAGGTGCTCGCCCTCAGACACAAAACCTTCCTAAGTACAAATTTTGCGAAGGAAAGGCGAAACGGCACCGCTTTTGCCGGAAAAAATAATTTTGAGGAGGATAAACATGAAAAGAAGATTGTTATCGGCTTTTCTCGCTGTGATGATGGTGCTGACCATGGCACCGGTGGCATTTGCGGCGGATACGGAAACCACAACTGAATATGTTGCTCAAGTTGATGGTACTAATTATGAAACGCTAGCGGATGCTATTGAAGCAGCAAATAATAAGACTTTGACACTGCTGAAAGATGTAAACGGTCAGATTGTCATTCCAGAGGGCAAAACAGTTACACTGGATTTGAACGGTAATACTGTTACAGCACCGAGTGGCAGATATGACGCTGTTATTAACCAGGGCACATTGACTGTGACTGACTCGCAAAAGACCGGTGAAATTATTTCCAATGGAAATGGCGGTATTGGCATTAGTGCTGGCTCTGATACCACCATTGAATACGCGAAGGTTACGGGACGAGAAGGTGCCATTGGTGGCGATAAGAGTACCGTTGGTGCAAAGCTTACGATTAACGATGGCGTATTTACAGGCGTTGATAATGCTGTTGTAATTTTCAATGGTTCCAAGCGAGATGGTGATGCTAACAAAATCACCATTAACGGTGGTATCTTTAATGGTAAGATTCAGAGTCCGGGCTATATTGCTTGCGGTATTTATGCACCGTGGAAAGACGATATTACCGTTAATAACGGCACCTTTAATATTGAAAATGGTGCAGGTATTGTTGCTCGTGGCGGTATGGTAACTGTTAAGGGTGGCGAGTTTAACACTACTGGAAATATTACTGGCATGGTTGGTGATTACAAGGGAACAGTTCCGTGCTCTGCGTTGGTATTTGACAGCACTGCTGGCTATCCAGGGATGAACGACGATTCTCAGATTGTAGTTGAAGACGGCAAATTTAAGTCTGATGTTGCTGCGGTTACTGTTATAAAGCAGACATCAGACGCAGGCAATCGAGTTAAAGTTACCGGCGGTACATTCTCCTCTGATGTTTCTGCATATGTTGCAGAGGGTTACGTTCAGAATAACGGCACTGTTGAGCAACTGGGTGAAACCAATGCGGTAGCTGAGGTTGGCGGTACCTATTATAAGACGCTGGCTGAGGCTGTTTCGGCGGCTGACAATAATACTGTAACTCTGCTGAAAAACACAGTTGAAGATGTTGTTATTCCGGCTGACAAGACCATTACTCTCGACCTGAATGGCAAGAAGATTGTAAACAGCACAACTGCACAGGATAGCAAGGTTGCGAATGATGCTCGTAAGCATACCATTACCAATAATGGTACACTGACAATTATGGATAGTGTTGGCGGTGGTGTCGTAGATAATGTAAGCCACCAGCGCGCAGCACTCTATAATAATGGTACTATTACCGAAATCAAAGGTGGTAAGTTTACGCGAAGCGTAGATAATAGCACAGACAGCGAAAGCGCTAATGGTAATAGCTGGTATGTAGTCTACAATGCTGAGGGTGCGACCATTTCTAAGATTTCTAATGGCGAATTCTTGGCTCTGGGTCATTTTTCGTCCCTGTTCAGCAACTGTGGTACGATTGATGAAATTTCGGGTGGTACGTTTACTCAGGACCATTTTATTGCTTTTAAGAACGAGGGTACTGTAAACAAGATTAGCGGTGGTGTATTCTCTTCCACAGATGAATCTTGCATCCAGAACTGGGGTACTATTGGCGAAATTTGCGGTGGCACTATCACAGCAGGTAGTCTGGGTATTTGGAATTTTAGTTCTGATGAATATAAGTCTAATGGCACAGTTGAAAAAATCTCTGATGGTGTAATTTCTGGTACAAAGGCAGCAATTCGCCTGTCTAACTATGATGTCGAATACCTTAACAAAAGTGCAGATAGCCTGAAAAACTGGGCTTCTACTACTATTGTGGGTGGTAAAATCAATGGTGCACTTAAAGTAGGTAATGGTACTAGCGTGTCGATTTCCGGCGGTTACTTCACCGTTGACCCGTCCGCTTACTGCGTAACCGGCAAGACCGGCGTTTCCAGCGGTGACAGCACTTACCCGTGGACTGTTGGCGAGAAGATTGCGGACACCAAGCCCGCAGAAGTTGCAGATGCAACGGTTGCCGCAACGGTTGACAAGAATGCTTCTGAGGCCGCTAAGGATGCCGCTAAGGACATCGGCGGCGCAACGATGGCTCAGAATGAAGCAATCAAGGCTGCTACCAAGAACGAAGCAAACAAGAACACGATTGAAGCTACTACCAAGGTAGATGGCGACAAGACTGTTGCTAAAAAGCTGAGTGATGCAATCGGTAGTACTGTTGCTGATGACAATGTCAAGATTGTTTATCAGACCTACATTGATGTTGAAGTAAAGGATGCGACGAAAGAAAACAGCAACTTTACGGAGCTGACTGTTGAACTGACCCCGATGTATCGCGTTATCGCAGCACCGAGCACCGAGACCAACTACAACGTTGATGTTGACAAGGACACGTCCAAGGCTGTCAATGCAGTTCAGATCGTAGGCGAAAAGCCGCTGACTCTGACTGGCAAGTATGAAGTTACTTTGCATTTGCCGAACGACTTTGTTGTACCGTCTGACAACAAGCTGAGCATTAAGCACCAGAAGTCCTCCGGTGTTGAGTATTATACCGGTACGGTAACTGCTACGAACAGCGCCACCAAGATGGTAACGTTTGAAACCAACGGTTTCAGCCCATTCACGATTTCTGCGGTTGCTGCTTACGTTGGCACCACCGCTTACCCGTCCTTGCAGGAGGCTGCAAATGCAGCTAACAGCGGTGATACTATCGTTGTAAAGAATGGTGCTTCTCACGACCTGACTTTCACCGCTACCAAGTCTGTTAAGGTCAAGAATGAAACCGGTGCTGATGTTACTGTTAAGTTCAACGGCACGGATAAGAAGTTTGGCGATGGCGAAACCGAAACGTTCACCTACACCAAGCCGTCCTCCGGCGGTTCCTCCGGCGGCAGCTCCTCCGGCAAGACGACCTACAAGGTAACCACCTCGGCGGTCAACAACGGCGGCGTAAACGCTTCTCCGTCCAACGCGGAAAAGGGCGCGACCATCACCATTACCCTGTCCCCGGACAAGGGCTACAAGCTGGACAAGCTGACCGTTACCGACGGCTCCGGCAAGACGGTCTCCACCGTTAAGAAGAGCGACACGGTTTACACCTTCACCATGCCTGCTTCCGCAGTGAAGGTTGGCGTAAGCTATGTTAAGGCCACCGAAACCCCGTCCAAGACCAAGTTTAACGACGTTTCCGCGAACGACTGGTTCGCTTCCGCGGTTGATTATGTAACCGGCAAGGGCATGATGAACGGCACCGCCGACAACACCTTCTCCCCGAAGGCGAACACCACCCGCGGCATGGTCGTTACCGTGCTGTACCGCCTGGAGAACCAGCCGAGCACCTCGGCGGCTTCCTTCACGGATGTGGCTTCCGGCGCGTACTACGCAAATGCGGTTGCCTGGGCGAATGCTAACGGCATCGTTTCCGGCTACGGCAGCGGCAAGTTCGGCCCGAATGACAAGGTTACCCGCGAGCAGCTTGCGGCTATCCTGTACCGCTACGCGCAGTACAAGAAGTACGACGTTTCCGGCGCGAAGAGCCTCGACGGCTACACGGACGCGCAGAGCGTAAGCAGCTATGCTGTTCCGGCGCTCCAGTGGGCGAATGCGGTTGGCGTTGTTACCGGCAAGTCCGGCAATAAGCTGGACCCGAAGGGCAATGCTACCCGCGCTGAGGTAGCGGCAATGCTCATGCGTTTCTGTGAGAACGTAAAGTAAGCAAAACCTTCCTAAACCGCACAGCTTCGGCTGTGCGGTTTCCTTTTGCTTGCCAAAGACGCTTTTCTACGGTAAAATGGAAAACAGAGGAGAAGGGGAAAGAGAAAGAAGGAAATCCTATGCCAATCGGAGTAATTGTCAACTGTATCTCGGTGCTGGCCGGCGGCGTGATCGGTTCCGCACTGGGACACGTCCTGCCGAAGAGCCTGAAAGAGCACCTGCCGACGCTGTTCGGCATGTGTTCGATCGCTATCGGTATCAATTCCATTATCAAAGCGGTCAGCATGACAGCGGTCGTGCTGGCGATTCTGGTGGGGTTTACCATCGGGCACCTGCTGCACCTTGAGGATTGGGCAAGCCGGTTTTTTCATCGGCTGGTCAAAACCATGCACCTCGGCGGGGATAATATTGATATGGAGTTTTACATCACGGCGGTCGCGCTGTTCTGCTGCTCTGGTTTTGGCTGGTACAGCACGCTGACCGAGGGCATCGCGGGCGATCCGAATCTGCTGTTTGCAAAGTCCGTGCTGGACTTGTTCACTGCGATGATCTTCGCGTCCACGCTCGGCAAGGCCATCTGCGCTATCCCGCTGCCGCAGTGCGTGATTCTCCTGTGCGTGTTTATCGCAGGGCGACTGCTGTCCGGTGTGCTCACACCGGAAATGTTCGCGGATTTGTCCGCGTGCGGCGGCGTGCTGACTATGTCGGCCGGTTTTCGTGTCTCCAAGATCAAATCCGTGCTGCTGGTCGATCTCATGCCCGCGCTGATACTCGTCATGCCGTTCAGCGCACTCTGGACCATGCTGATGGGATAAATTTGAAGCAGACTCTTTTACGGGTCTGCTTTTCTTTTACTTGACAATAGTCTAAATCATACTATAATGAAGTGGTACGATTTAGGACTATTGAGGTGCATTATGGATTTTCGCAGACAAATGAACGACTTGTGCGCATGTATTTTTCGACAGGATGAGCTGTACGACATCTGGGCGAAGCACAGCGGCATGAAACCCAGTACAGTAACGGTGCTGTATATGTTAGATCAGTTTTCAGAGATGACACAAGGAGGAATCGCGCAGATGTGTCTGCTGCCCAAGCAGACAATTCATACGGTGGTGCAGGAGCTGGAGCAGGCCGGTTATCTGGAAAAGGTGAGCGTATCCGGCCGCAAGGAAAAGCCGCTGCGCTTGACCGAATCCGGCAAACGCTACACAGCGGATAAGCTGGGCGGTCTGTATCGCGCAGAGGAACGCGCCGCCGCTGCCATGGGCGCTGAGCAGTTCGCCATGATGGTGGAAATGACCCGAAAATTTACCGATTCTTTTGAAAAGGAGATTCGCAATGGAGCAGAATAACGCGCTTGCGCGCAAATTCAACGCCGCATCGCTGCTCCGATTCGCACTGCCGAACATTGCAATGATGCTGCTGCTGTCGATGTACACCATCGTGGACGGCATGTTTATTTCGCGGTTTGCCGGCACAACCGCGCTTTCCGCAATCAATATGTCGTATCCGCTCAACTGCCTGCAGATGGCTACCGGCATTATGCTCGGCACGGGCGGCAGCGCTATTATCGCCCGACGGCAGGGAGAGGGACGCACAGACGAGGCGCGCCGCAACTTCACCATGCTGATTGCAGTTGCGCTGGGTATCGGTCTGATTTTCGCCGTGTTTGGCAATCTGTTTCTGAACCCCATCCTGCGTCTGCTTGGCACGAGTGAGCTGCAGTGGGCAGACTGCCGTATTTACACACGCATTCAGCTGGTGTTTGCACCCATGCTGTTTCTGCAGACTGCCTTCCAGACATTGTTCGTCACCGCAGGCAAGCCGGGCTTGGGTCTTCTGACCTCGGTGGGCGGCGGCATTACAAACGTGGTGCTTGACTGGCTGTTCATGGGCCCGATGAACATGGGCGTTGCCGGTGCGGCGATTGCCACCTGCCTCGGCTATTGCGTGCCGTCCATCGTTGGTTTGGTGTATTTCACCAAAAACCGCACCGGGAGCTTGTACTTTGTGCCCTTCAAATTCGACGGACAGACTCTGCTTGCCGCGTGCGGCAATGGCTCGTCCGAGATGGTCAGCAACATTGCGAACGCCATCACCACATTCGTGTTCAATACGCTGTTCATGCGCTACCGCGGCGAGGACGGCGTAGCCGCCATCACGATTGCAATGTACTTCCAGTTTGTGTTTACGGCGGTGTATTTCGGCTTTTCGATGGGCGTTGCACCGGTTATCAGCTATAAATTCGGCGAGAAAAATATCCCGCAGCTGAGGCATATCTTCCGCATCTGCATAACGTTCGTGCTGGCGTGCTCGCTCGGCACATATTTGCTCTCGTGGCTGACGCTCGAGCCGGCGCTGACCCTGTTTACGCCGCGCGGCAGCAGTGTGTATGAGATTGCCATGCACGGCTTTCCGATTTATGCGGTCAGCTTCCTGCTCATGGGCACGAGTATTTTCGCGTCCTCGCTGTTTACCGCGCTCTCGGATGGTCTCGTGTCTGCAATCATCTCGTTTTCGCGCACGCTTGTGTTCCTCGTGGCGATGCTGCTGCTCCTGCCGCTGATTTTGCAGGAAACCGGCATCTGGCTGGCTGTTCCGATAGCAGAGGCGCTCGGCGTGATGGTTTCGGTGTTTTTTCTCGTCAAGGGACAGAAAAAGTATCAGTATTAAGGGAAAGAGTGCTGTTGAGGGAACAGCACTCTTTTGTTATATATAGATGAGATATAACGAATTGTATATAGGATGAAGGTGGAGAGTAAAGGAAAAGCGAAAGGGCCTGCCGCCTGTAGTTCACAGGCAGCAAGCCCTTTCGGTCGCTTGAACAATTTTTGTCTGACTTTTAGAGGTCACTTTAAAAACTGTCTTGCTGTTGTATTTGAGGGAATGAAAAGCATTTGGAGCTGCTTTTCTAATTTGAAATATGGAAAGAGAAGAAAGAAATGCTAAGAAGAGTTACTCGCCGACCTTGACGAACACGCCGCCAGCCTGACAGGACTCGGTAGCAGCCTTAGCCATGAGAACCGGACGCAGGCCATCGATAGCGCCGACAGCAGTCTGGGTATCGTTGTTGATTGCATCAACGAAGGAGATAACCTGGTTGATGAATGCCTGGTTGTAACGCTCGAGGAAGAACCACAGCGGCTTCTCGGAGTGAGCGCCGTCCTTGGTCAGTACGGTGGTGGTGTTCAGCAGGTCGTTGGCATCGGAAGCCATGCCCTTAGAGCCGAATGCCTCAACGCGCTGGTCGTAGCCGTAAACTGCCTGACGGGAGTTGTTGATAACAGCGATGCAGCCGTTAGCCATCTTCATGGTAACAACAGCGGTGTCAACGTCCGGAATGCCGGACTCTTCCTGCAGGTTCGGGTTAACGAGGCAGGAACCAACAGCGGAGATCTCAACAGCCTCGGAACCGGTTACGTAGCGAACCATATCGAAGTCGTGGATCATCA
>NZ_QUMC01000011.1:0-92420 GCF_003481925.1 Butyricicoccus sp. OF10-2
TGTCCCTTCCTTTTTGCCCCGCGGCGGGCGCCGCACTCTCCCGCGCTCCGCAGAGCGCAACTCACCCTCTGGAGGACTTCCGATGCACCATAATATAAATGACGACCGGCGCACCAAACAGGGCTGTCACTGTGCTGATACTCAGCTCCGTCGGTGCAAACACCGTCCGCGCGATGAGATCGCACAGCAGGCAGAATCCCGCACCGCCGAGAAAGCACGCCGGTATCATCAGGATCGGTTTTGCCGTGCCGAACAGGCTTTTCGCAAGATGCGGAACCGCGATGCCGACGAACGAAATCGGTCCGGCAAACGCCGCTACACACGCCGAGAGCACGCTCGACAGCAGGATCAGCACCACGCGGAACGCGGTGATATTGACGCCCATACTGCGGGCATACCCCTCTCCGAGCTGGTACGCACCGATCGGCTTGGACAGCAGGAACACGCACACGAGCGACACCAGCACCACCGGCGTCATCACGCGGATATTGTCCCAGGAAATGCCCGAAAAGCTGCCCATCGACCAGTTATGCAGGTTGACAATATTGGAATCCTCGGCAAAGGTAATGACGAAATCCGTCACCGCTGAGCAGATATAACCGATCATCACGCCGCTCACGACTAGCAGCGGCATCTGCCGCACGCGCTGCGCGATGAGCAGCACAAAGCCCATCGAAAGCATGGCTCCCGCAAAGGCAGCTGTTATCATGACAGCAGAGCCGAGCACGCGCCCGCAGGACAGCGCGCCGATCATCGTCAGCGCAACCGTCAGCTTGGCGCCCGAGGAAATACCCAGCACGAACGGTCCCGCGATCGGGTTGGCGAAAAAGGTCTGCAGCAGAAAGCCGGAGACCGACAGCGCACCGCCGAGTAGAATGGCCGCGAAGATACGCGGCAGACGAATCTCCCACACGATGACCGCATTGTCGCCGCTGTGCGTCAGCAGAATCTGCGCGACCTCTCGTACTGACAGGTGCAGGCTGCCCGAGTTGACATTCCACACGAACAGCACGGCCAGCAGTGCCAGAAGCACGGCAAACGCGCCCGCATAACGCATTTTAGGCTGCGGTTTCATGGGAAATCCTCTCCTTTCAGGACAGCTTGTGTAAGTATTTCAGTGTGGACGGGTCGCCGTCTGCAATGACGGTATGGAAGTCGCGGATCAGCTCGTCCAGTTCCATTGTGGACTGGTACAGATTCTTCTCTGTACACCACACATTGCCGGTTTTCACGGCCTTGAAGTCCGCAAGCAGCGTACTTTTTTCCAACAGCTGGTCAAGCGTCTGCAGCTCACTGTCGATTGTGGCGTTGTAGATCATCACATCCGCGTCCCTGGCTCCGGCGTAAAAGCTTTCCATCTGCATATTGACGGTGGACTTTGCCGTATCGTCCGTCAGATCATCAAAAATGTATTTTCCTCCTGCCAGACTGAGCATCTCCGCGATATAATCCGTGGATTTGCGAACATTGACCGCACCGTTTGACGTAATGTAAAAGAACGAAACCGTCTTGCCGGCTGCCGGCTTCTGCAGGATGTCTACAATGCCGTCCACCTTATCCGCAAACAGCTTTTCCGCCTTGTCCTCGCAGCCGAGCAGCGTACCGTACACCTTGATCCACTCCATGCGGCCGAGTGCGTGCGGCTCGTAGCTGGAACGCTCGACAAACACCGGAATACCCAGCTTTTCGAGCTGCTCCTTGACCTCGGGCGTATGGTAGATCATGGTATTCTCAATGGCAAGATTGCAGTCAGCGGAGTAGATGGTCTCGTAATCCGGCGCGCTGTACTTGCCCGCATAGGTGATCTTGCCGTCCGCCATCGCCTGCTTGGCTTCGTCGATGTACCAGCCGTCCTGCCTGGTGCCGGACAGTGCAATACTGTCCAGCGCATCCAGTGCAACGAACTGGTCCATGACACTCGAGGAGACCAGATAAATGCTGTCCAGCGGCTGCTGCAGCACCACGATATCTGCGTCCAGACCGTCCGGCACGGACGCGTTTTCCGGAACGACCAGATAACGTGCGTCGTCCTTCACGGTAATGAGCGAATAGCCGCCGTCATAGTGATCGACCGAGAAGCACTCGGCATACTCCAAATCCACGCTGTCGGTCGGCTGCATGTCGCTCCACGAGACCGCCGCCTGCGTCTGTGCGGTCGATTGCCGGGCAGTTCCGCAGCCGGACAGACCGCCGAGCAGCAGTGCCGCACTCAGGCACCATGCTGTAATTCTTCTCATTTTGCTGCCGAAGCGATGGACGCAGAGTCAAAACGCAGCGTGTACTCGATCTCGTGCGGCTCACTCATTGCGGTAGTGTCGGCTACGACCGGCATCGCCCAGTCAAAGCCCGCAACCGGAATTTCAAACGTGGAGTGCTCATTTTCGATCACAGCATCGTACTTTTCGTCGTTCACCTTCATGTAATCGTAGTTTTTGCTGCTCCAGATAATCTTAGCCGTCACCTTGCCGCCCGAAACGGTCAGCGCTGCAGGAGATTCCACGCTTGCACGGCCGGAGCCGCCGGAAAGCGTTACGTCAGCGGTGTAGGTGCCGTCTGCGAGAGACAGGCTCTCAGCGGTGGTCATTACGCCGTCTGCCAGTGCGTCTGCCGGCAAAGAGTCCGCGCGGAACACCAGGGTGCGGTCGTACCACTTCTCCTTCTTCTTGCTGAAGGCTGCGCAGTCAATTCCCTCATCGAGCGCCTTAACCGGAACGGTAAAGCTGTGTGTGCCGTCGGCTTCCTCGGTGAACGGAATGTAGTCGGCCTCCTCGGCAGCGGCAGCCTCCTCGCCGGTGCCCATGTAGACGTACAGATAACCGGTACCGCCCATGTGCATCTTAGCGGTCATTTCGCCGTTCTTGACGGTCAGCTCGCATGCGGTAACGTTGAACATGTTGGAGCTGGAATCGACGGTTACATCGTAGGTGCCGTCCTTCACTTTGTCGCCGGTGATCGGCGTCATGCCGTCCTCAACAACGTCCTCGACACCGGCCATATCGGACGCAGAAGCGACCTGAGAGGTGGTGCTGCTGTCCTGCGCGGAGGTATCCTGCTGGGTGCTGCCGCCGCAGGCGGAAAGCAGCATGAATGCCGCAAATACGGCGCTTAACAGTGCTTTTTTGTTCTTCATTGTGGTTTCTCCTTTGTTTTGCGATATAAACGGGATTTTGATGAATGGCTGCCATTCGGGGCATTTGCGCTTGAGAAGCGAACGGAATCTTGCCTACCCGGCAGGGGCACAAGAGGGTAGACACCAAGGTTTCCACCCTCTTGTGAATCACCCCTTTCCTAAGAGAGCACAGTGGTTGTTCAGAACTGAGACTATAAAGGAACGGCAGAGGATTTTTTCTTCCACAGGACGCACGATGTGCGTTCATGTATCCGCATATTCGCAATGTCAGATACCGTACTGCTACACATGTGGGTTACTCTACGCAGCGTGCGGCATAACCGTGCCGCACAAATCGTTAATCTGGATATTACAGACGGCACCTGCGAATTACGCCTATCACGTTCTCTTCACTCTCAACGCTTCACTCTGGGTATAATTCTCCATTTTCAATTCTCAATTCTGCACACCGAAATAGACAATCAAAATTTCCACAAAAACAGGGTCCGTCCGCATTCCACGGTCCGGACCCTGCTGTTTACTTGATTTACTTCAGGGAATCAATCGCTGCCTGTGCGTGTGCAACAAACAGATCCTGGATTGCCTGCACAGAGCCAAGGCCCTCAACTACGGTGGTTACCTCGAAGCCTGCCTTCTCAAACTCGGTCTTCCAGGAGCCGTCCTCGTCGCCTGCCATATCGTTATTGGCGTGGTCGCCTGCAACGATCATCAGCGGACGCAGAACAACCTTCTTATAGCCACCTGCCTTAACGGCTGCGATTACGTCATCGAGGGACGGAGTTGCCTCAACAGTGCCGACAAAGTAGTTATCGTAGCCTGCGGCCTTGAGGGTCTCCTGCATCTTGGTGTAAACGCTGTTGGAATCCGCCTCGGTGCCGTGACCCATGAAGCAGATTGCGGTCTCGCCGTCGTCATACTCCTTGGTTGCGTCTACGATGGCATTCATAACCTTCTGGAAGTCATCGTCAGAGGTCAGCAGCGGATCACCGAGCACGATCTTCTCGAAGGAATCCGAATAGCCTGCCAGCTCATCCTTGAGGTCGTTGTACTCCAGACCGTTCATCAGATGGGTCGGCTGAACAACCAGGGTCTTTACCTTGTTAGCTACGGCGCGGTCCAGTGCCTCGGTTACGTTGTCGATCTTCTCGCCGTCACGCTTATTTACATGGTCGATGATGATCTGGCTAGTGAAGCCGCGGCGTACCGCGTAATCCGGGAACGCCTTCTGCATAGCCTTCTCGATGGCGCCGATGGTCTCACGGCGGCTGTCGTTATAGCTGGTGCCGAAGCTGACTACGAGCAGCTCGGTATCACCAATTTCATCCTGATTCAGCGGATCGTCCAAGGAAGCGTCACCCGTTTCATAGTTTTCGTCCGGATCGGTCTGATCCTGCGCATCGGTCTGTGCAGTGGTGTTATTGTCCTTCGTGTCGTCCGCAGCTGCGGTCTTGCTGCCGCCGCAAGCGGTCAGCATGGACATCAGCATGCCGGAAACGATCAGCATAATGCCGAGCTTCTTCAGTTTGCTTACTTTGCTCATGGTTTTCCTCCTTCGTTTTGCTTGCAAAGCGAAAGCGCACACTTTGAAAGAAAAAGGGTACGGAAAACACACAGTCCCCCCATCAATATATGATGAAAGGGACTGCTTGAATCAAAAATCATGCGGTATCAGTACAATCAATAACTCGTGACCCGGAAGCAGCTTCCCGTACCAACAGACCGGCAGGTTTCCTGACTTGCGGCTCTTAAGGCAATACCGCATAATTGCACAAGAGCGATTTGCGAGTAAATTCTGCGTACTGACGAGGCGTGGTTTTGCGGTAATACTTGATGTATTACCGTGAAATCACAACGAAGTCAGGACACAAAGTTTCCGCAAAGCGCCGCAGCTTTCATCATGCGATGTTGCCTTAGAACTGCCGCCTTCCCGATACCGCAATATCAGTGACGTAAATGGCAGTCCATTCCCCGCTTACAGTGACGAGATCGTGCAGGATTTGCACCTGCTTCCCTTTTACCCGCTGTCCTGTTCGAAAACATACAGCGGCACCGACTGTTCGCTTATTTACTTATTGCGCGGAAAATTCCCGCATTGCACGAGTATTATACTATATTTAACCGTCAATTACAACCGTTTTCCGGAGAAAAACGCGCGCTTATGTCTCCTGCGGCCGGAAAACCTTTTTCCGCACGATCAGGTAGCACACAAAGTGCGCCAGGATGGTCAGTATCCACGAGATCGGGTAGGACGCATACAGGATGAACAGCGTATGCTGCACGCGAAAGACCGTAAAAATCCAGATGATACGGAACACACATGCGCCAATCAGCGAGACGATCATTGGCAGCATGGAATAGCCCAGACCGCGTATTGTGCCCGCGAGCACATCCATCATGCCGCACAGGCAGTAGGTGACGCTGATGACCGACAGGCGCTGCATACCGAACGAGATGACCTCCAGATCATCCGAGTAGATGTGCAGCAGATGATTGCCGAGCAGATGTGCGCCGTTGCCGAGCACCAGACCGATCAGTGTGACGATGCACATGCAGCGCACGAGTGTCTGGTCGATGCGGTGATAATTCTTTGCACCGAGATTCTGACTGGTGAAGCTGATGGAGGTCTGATAGAGCGCGTTCATCGAAATGTACACAAACCCCTCAATGTTGGCGGCTGCCGTGTTGCCCGCAACCGTTACTGCGCCGAAGCTGTTGACCGAGGACTGAATGAGTACGTTCGAGATATTGAAGATAACGCTCTGCATACCGGCAGGCAGACCGACCTGCATGATTCTCAGGAACTTATCCATGTGGAAGTGCAGACGGCGTAAGTCGAGATGGCACATGCCGTCCGATTTTACAAGGCACAGCACGGTCAGCGCCGCAGAGACACACTGGCTGAGTACGGTGGCGATCGCAGTTCCGGCAACGCCCATGCCGAGCAGGCACACAAACAGCAGGTCGCCGAGGACGTTCATCACGCCTGCCGCCATCAGGAAGTACAGCGGACGCCGGGTATCGCCCACGGCACGCAGCACGGCTGCACCGAAGTTGTAGATCATGGTTGCCGGCATACCGATGAAGTACACTTGCATGTACAGCACGGCCTGGTCGATAACCTCGTCCGGTGTGGCCATCAGCGTTAGCATAGGACGTGCGAGCACAACGCCGAGCACGATCAGTATCGTGCCGCCGATTAAGCCGGTGAGCAGCGCCGTCTGGATGGTCTGCTGTACGCCGTCGTAATCCCGCTCGCCGTAATGCCGTGCGACAAGCACGTTCGCGCCGACCGAAATACCAATGAATGAGTTGACCAGCAGGTTGAACAGCGAGGTGGTCGAGCCGACCGCCGCCATTGCATTGCTGCCCGCAAATTTGCCGACTACGACAATGTCGGTCGCGTTGAACAGCAGCTGCAGCACACCCGAAAGAATCAGCGGCAGCGAAAACAGCAGGATTTTGCTCAGCAGCGGACCGCTGCACAGGTCCATCTCGTAGCTGCGTTTCATTCGTTGAAGCACTTCCCTTCTTGCGTAAAGTTTTCCTATTGCCTATATTATCTATCGGAATATCGGTGGTGTCAATGGGTGATTGTGCTTCGGGAGTATTCATGGTATAGTAAAGCCACAGTAGAATGATAAATCGGGATTTGTGGAGAGATTTCCTGAACTTTCCTTATTTTTCAAGGCTTACAGCCTCTTAGATAGTGAAATGATATGTATTTTCCCTTATCTTTGCCCTTATGCGGAATCCGCAAGGGAAATAAGGGAAATTTTTAGTTAAGCATTGCTCACTACTTTATCAAGAAGTCTTGCGGAATCCCGTTTTGCTTTTCTTGTTGAGTGAGCGTAAATATTCATTGTGGTACTGACATCAGAGTGTCCTAACAGTTCCTGTACATCTTTCGGTGCAGCCCCATTGGAAAGCAGATTGCTGGTGTAGGTGTGACGTAACTGGTGGAAATGGAAATCTTCAAATCCTTCCAGTTTCTTTGACACTGATCTGCATACAATGCTGAGTGTACTCGGCAGTTCCAAAGAGCCATCCGGTCTTAAGCAGACAAAGGAGATTTCTTTGTAATCTGCCGGGACTTCCTGCGTTCCGTCAAGGTGATAGTATTCATAATAGACTCTGTTTTTCACATGAACTTCTTTGTAGTAATTGCGGTGATATAATTCGCCATACTGCATCCGGTTTTTGAGTTGTTCCTTTCTGGCAGCTTTCAGTATTTCAGTCAGGGTATCGCCAAAATCAACAATCCTAACTTTTTTCCGCTTCGTTGGTCCAATAATGTTTTTGTGTTTCATGCCGTCGTAGCGGATACTGCGTTTTATGGTCAGGCATTGTTCCTCAAGGTTAATGTCCTGCCATGTAAGACCACAGGTTTCTCCGATACGGAGCCCGGCATAATACGCAATCTGAATCGGTAGAATGGCAGGTGGGTTTTTCTTTTCCAGATACTTGATAAGTTGCTCGTAATCATCATGCGAAATCGGTTGTGTGCCTTCTTCCACTTCATCATCGGAAAAGAGGTCAACTTCCTCTGCCTGTCGTTTCAGTTTGATATATTGCATCGGATTGAAACTGATTAGTTGTTTTGGAAATACTGCAAAACGGAATGACTGCTGTAACACTGCGGAAAAAGAATGGATATAATCTTTGCTGTATCCCTTTCTTACTTTCCCGTCTGGAAACTCACCACCGAATGTAAGCAGATCAAGAAATGCCTGTAAATGTTCGGCAGTAACTGTTTTCAGTTTGCGGTCTGCAATCGGGTGTTTTTTGATACAGCGGATTGCACCAAGATAATTTTCCACTGTGCCGTTGCTGAGTGTCCCGGTTTTCAGTTCTTCTTCCGCCCACATATCCAGAAGCTCTCCTACCGTAAGGCTGTCTGCCTTTGCGACAAACTTCTTATTTTCGTAATCTTCCAGTGCTTTGCGGAGAAGTTTTTCCGTCTCACTTTTACTTTCGGTTCCAGCATATTCTTTCTGAACCATTTTACCGCTTGCATCTTCTACATAGAAGCGATAGTACCATTTTTTTCCTTTTTTTCTAACAGATCCTTTTGCCATAATTGTATTTCTCCTTTCGATATCAGACAATCGGAACTGTTGAAATGCTTCTTGCGTGTAAGTATATCACAACTCCGGTTGTCTTACTATACCGATTCAGAATCCTCATACATAACTTCGGATAAAAGATTGGCAAGTCTTTGTTCGGCTGCTTCCGGTTTCTTTGAATAGAGCCTTATCACATCTGCCATATCGTTAAATGCGTTGACAGTATGTGTGATCTCTCTGAGAAACATAATCTCATTATATTCATCTTTCGATTCGAATCCCATTACTTTGGCAATGTCCGCATCTTTGGTACTGCCTTTGTAATTTTTACAGGCGAACTGAAACGAATCCAGAAACAGTTCATATTGCTTTAACATTAACAGCAGTAAGTCTTTAGAAAAAGCGTCTTCTGTTTTATTAAGATCAAGAGGTAACTGTTTGAGAATATCGCCCATCACATCACGAATCTGCAATTCCTTCTTATCCGTAATATCAGTTTCATATTCATCGGTTTCCCCTTTGAGCCATTCAATCGATACATGAAGTGCTTCCGAAAGGCCTTCCAGTACCATCTTTTTGGTATTGTCAATCGAACCATTCTCATAACGCAGGATTGTGGAAGCGGTAACTCCCATCTTCTCTGCGACATAAGGCTGTGTCAGATTTAATTCGAGACGGCGCTGTTTTGCCCTGCTGCCGATCAGCTTGCGTAGTTCTTTATCTTTCATGCTGATGTGCCTCCTTTTTCGGTATGTCATTACTATACCACGCAACAAAATATATTGCAATATGCAATTTATAGAAAACGAATGAAATTTCATAATGCTTGACAAAGCAATATAAACACGCTATACTGACAGCACAAATGAAATTGCATAATGCAATTTAAAAGGAGGTGGTCATATGACACAAAGAAAGATTGCCTTATCTATTGAAGAAGCTGCTGATTATACGGGAATCGGCAGGAACACCCTGAGAAAACTGGTGGAATGGAAGAAACTTCCGGTATTAAAGGTTGGGAGAAAAGTCCTGATCAAAACGGATATGCTGGAACTTTTTATGGAAGCCAACGAGGGCAGAGACTTGAGGGATAAGGGAAATGTGAAAGCAGTCACAAGAAACGGTTCAACTTAAAAAAGCGGTTCCCGAAGAAACCGCCAAAGGTTCTATCAGACCGGAGTCATGATATACCTACACGCAAACAGATTATACCATGTACTTCGTCTGACAGACAACAGGAAACTTATGTTTGGAAGAAAAAGAAAGGACGATGATATTTATGGCAAGATCAACAAAGAGTTATGAGGAGCGTATGCTCCAGTTGGAAAAGAAAGAACAGGAAAGCCTTGAGAAAGCAAAACAGTATGCAGCACAGAAACGGGAACTGAAGAAACGTCAGAAAGATGTGGAAACTAAAAAGCGGACACACAGGCTCTGCCAGATTGGTGGTGCGGTGGAATCGGTGCTGGGTTCTGCGATTGAGGAAGATGATATCCCAAAGCTGATCGGCTTCTTAAAAAGGCAGGAAGCAAATGGGAAATTCTTCTCAAAGGCAATGCAGAAAGAGCCAGTTGCGAATACGGAGGAAGTGTAATGCCGGAGGGAGTGGATTTTCCATTCCCTTCATTGCTTTTTCATGAAGGGCGCACTTATGGACAACCAGAGGTCGTCCGTATAAGTTTGCCACAGGTGGCAACCGGTCTGCGCTTATGCTTGCCGGGCTCGTTCCGTCGGCGGGGCTTTCAGCCAGACCTGCTCATGCCGCAGGAGGCACTCTTCGCCAGAGGGGCGCATTCCATGCAGGCTGTTATGCACAGGGCACTCTTACGCAGAGGGCGTTCCGGCAGATACCATTTTCTTTTTGGGAAAACGTTACCTGCCGGAAATCAAAGCCGGATACGGCAGAAAGGGGGAAACGGAGCATGGCGATTTTTCATTATACAGTAAAGATTGTTGGACGCAGCAAAGGGAAATCCATCATATCAGCATCTGCGTATCTCAATGGTGATGTGATGAAAAATGAAGAAACAGGCAGGATCAGCTACTACACTGCCAAAAAAGAAGTCGTTTATACCAGCCTGTTGATGTGTGAAAATGCACCACAGGAATGGCTGAACGTACCTGCTGAAAATATCAGACGGTTTCAGAAATCTGCCCGATATAAAAGAGCAGATAACAAAGATGCTGCACTGGGAAAATTTAAACTTACTTTTCAGAAACAGCGTTTATGGAATGAAGTTTTGAAGATTGAGAAGACCTCGGATGCACAACTCGGCAGGTCATTTGAATTTTCGCTTCCGAAAGAATGGAGCCGACAGGAACAGATTGATTATACAACTGAATATATTCAAAAGACCTTTGTAGATAAGGGAATGTGTGCGGACTGGAGTATCCACGATAAAGGAGATGGAAATCCCCATGTGCATTTACTTGTGACGATGCGACCATTCAATCCAGACCACTCATGGGGGAACAAAGAAATCAAGGATTGGGAGTTTGTCAGAGATGAAAATGGAAATATTGTGGTGGATGAATCCCATCCGGACTGGTGGCAGGATAAAAAGAACCCTGACCGTCATGGAATCCGAATCCCCGTACTTGATGAAAATGGAGTCCAGAAAGTCGGGACAAGGAACCGCAAACAGTGGAAACGTGTATTAACCGATGCTACCGGGTGGAACAATCCGAAAAATTGTGAGCTATGGCGGAGCGAATGGGCAAACGTCTGTAATGCACATTTGAAAACGGAAAATCACATTGACCATCGTTCTTATGCAAGGCAGGGAAAATTAGAGATACCGACGATCCATGAGGGCGCAGATGCCAGAAAAATTGACGAGAAATTTCAAAACGGACAGACATCCTCTACTTCATGGAAAGTAGAGGAAAACCAGATCATAAAAAGACAAAATGCACTGCTGGATAAAATACAGATTTCTTTTGGAAAAGTATCCAGTGCATTAACACAATGGAAGGAGCGATTGCGTGACATTAGAAGAAAGCCGGGAAGTCATTCCCATGATGGAGACAATGATAAACCAGATCGAGGAACAGCAGAATCTTATGGCAGAGATGGTACAGGAATTGCAGGAACGGGACAGGCAGCTCCTGTCTTTTCAGGAGCAGAACCAGAGTTTAAAAAGCTTAAACAGCGAATTATCCAGGCTGCTAAATCTTTTGCCAGATACAGAAGAACTGCTCTCACAGATCGAGCAACAGAAAACCAGAATCGAACAGTTGGAAAACGAGAATCAGCAATGGCAGGAATTAACGCAGAAGCTGAACAACGAGAACAGCTTATTGCAGAAACAGAACAGCGAATTGCTGACCTTAAACAGCAGATAGAGAAAGCGAGGGAGATCGATGAGCGAATGCAGAAACTTAGAGAACGTCGGGCAGGTGGAAGAACTTCTGCTGATGACCGAACAGATGCAGGACGAACTGGATCAGAAAGACCAGACAATCCAGGAACTAAACAGGCAGCTAAGCGAATCGCTGACCTTGAACGAGAAATTGAACAGCGAAAACAGAGCCGAGAATATCGAAGCATTGCGGACAAGATTAAGGCAAACAGAGGAACGATTGACCAGCGAGACAGACAGCAGGAAAAGAGCCGACGCAGAAGCCGTGGCATGGAAATTTAAGTATGAAAAAGCAGAGCAGGAAAAACTTTATGCACAGACACACCAAAAGACGGTAGAGGTAGCTGTTGAGAAAAAAGTGCCTTATGAGAAATGTGAAAAATGTGACCGTACTGCTTACCGGAAAGCAAAAGAAAAATGCGATAGCCGTAAAAGCCAGTTAGAAAAGAAATATAAAAATATGACGATTGGTTATGAAAGTATCTTGTTTCTACTGGCATGGTACAGCATAACAACAACACTGTTTACTGCGATTCTTTCGCCGGTTTTCCTTAACGACTGTATCGTCTTTTTCGGTGCGTTAGGAAAAGGAATGGGAAGTTTATTTCGGGAGTTTGTGACAGGTGCAGACTCTTTCGGACAGTTAAGCAGTGGAATACCTAACAGTATTCTTTCCGGGATTGTGTACTGGCTGATTGCCGGTACTGTCATGGCAATTTTATTCGTAATAACCGGGTGGCTGATAATCGGGATTGGTTATCAGGTAGGAAAAATCTACCGGAAATATTGTTGGGATATCATCAGTATCGTGGTAGCGATAACGAGTACAGCTGTTGTAATTTACTTTGGAGAATGGATTAAAAACGCTAATCCGATAAATCTTATTGTATTGCTATTACTGTCGCATATTATTTATATTGGAATCAGATGTTATGTGAAAGACTGGATGGAAGAACGAGGATATTATTAAAAGAGGACAGGGAAATTTCATAATCTTCCTGTCCTTAGTAAGGGACTATTGATTGTTTATATAAAGAAAAAGTATATAAATAAATCTTGACAATTAGTACGAACTCGGGCTATAATACAAAAGTCCGGATTCGTACTAATTTAAGGAGGAAAAAGATGAGAAAAGATAATAATATGATAATACAGTTGCAACGATATTATGCTTTATGGAAAGAATGTACAGCAATGTATGAGGAATGGTCAAAGGATCAGGGACTGTCTTCAAATGGAGTTTTTGCTTTGCATTCATTTTATGAAAGTAATGGAAGATGCACGCAGAAAATGATAAGTGAAAAATGGAATATACCTAAGCAAACGGTAAATACGATACTAAAAGATTTTCAGAAAAAAGGATACATCAATATGGTATCTGATGATTCAGACAAGAGAAATAAGCTGATATGCCTCACAGAATCAGGAATGGAATATACGAAAGATATCATAGAAAAACTGCACTCAAAAGAAATATATGTAATCGAAAAAATGGGATTAGAGAATATAGAAAGTCTTAATGATAATACAGAGCTGTTTATCAGACTTTTCAAGGAAGGAGATTGTAAGAAAAATGAATCATAAATCATTATTTTTTAAATATGTTATTCCATCTATTATAGCATTTGCATTATCAGGAATATATGCGATAGTGGATGGATATTTTGTAGGCAATACCATAGGAGATGCTGGACTTTCGGCTATTAATATTGCATATCCGATTGAGGCTTTGATTCAGGCTCTTGGAACAGGAATTGGTATGGGAGGAGCTGTTTATTACTCAATTAATGCAGCAGAAAAGAAAGGAAAACGGGCAGAAGAATTTATTGCTACAAGCTGGTGGCTTCTTGTAATAGTAAGTGTTATCAGTACCATAATTATTTACTCCTTTTCGTCTAAAATTTTAGGATTGCTTGGAGCAGATGGAATTATATTAACAAATGCGACAGATTATATCAAAATTATAGCACTTGGAGCAATATTGCAGATTCTTGGAACTGGAATGATGCCATTCATTAGAAATTATGGAAACTCTTTCTGGTCAATGTTTGCGATGGTTGGTGGATTCATAACCAATATTGTTCTGGATTTTATCTTTGTATGGATATATGAAATGGGCATGAAAGGTGCAGCCACAGCTACAATAGCCGGACAGGGTGTGACTGCAGCAATTGCAATCATATACGCATTATATAATAAAAAGTTTTATGTGTATGTATCCTTAAAAAATGTAAAAGAAATGTGTGGCGCTATATTCAGAGTAGGTCTTGCACCATTTGGGCTAGCATTGACTCCTAATATTTCATTGGTGTTTATAAACCGATTCTCCGCTTCTTATGGGGGAGAAAAAGCTATTGCAACTTATGCATGTGTATCCTATATTATCTGTATCATATATCTCATATTGCAGGGCGTAGGTGATGGAAGTCAACCTTTAATGAGCCGTTTTTATGGTGAGAAGGATCAAGAAAGCCTGAGAGGAGTTCAGAGAATGGCATACATTTTTGCAATAATTCTTGCTGTTTGTGGTGGAATTATCATGTATGTAAACAGAGCAAATATTGGAGGGGTTTTCGGAGCTTCTTATGAAGTAAGTATTGAGATTTCTAAAATTGTACCTATATTTTTAGTGTCATTACCATTTGTTGCGATTACCAGAATAGCGACAGCTGGATTTTATGCTACTGAAAAAAGTGGATTGTCATACATTCTTACATTCATTGAACCAGTATTGATGCTGATATTTATGCTTGTTTTACCACCTTTATTTGGTGGACAGATTATGATATGGTGGAGTACGGTATTGGCACGTGTTTTTTCAGCGATTCTGGCATTCATACTAATAAAATATTGCGAAAAGGGAGATTTGCAATATGGAATACAGAAAATTTAACAATCAGATAGTAGCAAGAATAATCTAGGTTTATCTATTGTATTTTTAAGGACAGCCTCATAGCAATAGGGCTGTCCTTTTAAAATTATGAAGCTAATTTTTAATAAATTCTAGTAGATTTTGATTGGAATAATCATAACTCTAATGAATCTTCAGCATCTACCCACATCTGTAAATTCCCATCAAGATATAACCTTGCATATTCTAATGGCTCATCGATTGCAAGCGATGTCAAAGCACAATCAGATCCAGGTGTGGTTCTTAAATTTTTTTCTGCTTCCCAACAATCAATACGGAGTATATAGCCCGTATTAGTATATACATCAATGCTGTTGCACTGTGGATTGTATTCTGCAAATATTGTTCTCATCGTATCCCATCTCCTTATCATTTAATCAATCAGTAGTAGCAAAAATTAAGAAGCATTTCAATCAGTTCACCATGTCACTTTTATTTTGTGTTATACTGTCTTATAGATTTTTCTTGCCCTTGTATTTGCCCTTATCAGAGTGCATAAACACTGATGGGACGATATAACACAAGGGAAATAATAAGGGAAAGCTCACCTGCGACAAATCCAGTGTTTTCAAGGGGGTGCGAAGAATTTAATAATAAAATATAACAGTTATTAAATTTCTTAAAACAGGTGAAATCTCAATCGGGATTTGTGGAGGAGAGTAATTTGCTGGTATTAAATAAATTAGAGCGGTTGCTAACGGTGTGCTTTAAACCCAAAGAAAATTATACGAGGAGCGAATTATTAAAAGTCAATGAAAAATAACAATAAAAAAACACTAAAGAAATTGGCAATCCTTGTAATAGGTTCTATAATTGCGGCTTATGGAATTACACTTGCACTGTATGCTGGATTTGGCGGAGCTACGCTTGCGGTGCTGTGGCAGGGGATTGCAAGAACATTTCACATAAGCATTGGCACAGCATCTTTTGTTGTAGCATTGGGAATGATTTTGTTTGCGCTCATTTACGATAAAAGTCAGATTCATATAGGAACTGTGTTGTACCAGATTGTATACAGTACCTGTGTAGATTTGTTTGCTAACTGCCATATTTACAGTACCTATAAGTGGATCAATTTTTTAATTATGTTGTTAGGAGTGGTTTTGTTTGCTGTCGGAACAGGACTATATGCGTCGGCATCCCTTGGTAGAGGCTCCTATGAGGCAGTCACTTTTGCTTTAGCAGAAAAAAATCACTGGCAGATTAAATTTGTCCGAATGGCATTGGATATTTTGGTTGTTGTTACAGGTGTTTTGTTTGGCGGAAAGTTTGGTGTATGCACGCTTATTACAGTTATCATTTCAGGCCCAATTATCCAATTTGTTAATGCGAAAGCAAAACAAGTTTTAAAGATATGATAGTAAAGAAACTTACAACTTCCAGTTTAATCAAACAAAGAAATTATCGGAGAGGAAAATAAGGAATTGGAAAGCGAAAAGAACGTGATTGCAGATAAAGCAGCATCCAAGGAGACGATTATATGAAAAAACGCCTGTTATCTGCCGTTTTGGCGCTGGTTCTATGTGCTTATCCCGCTATGGCTGCTGATTTCGGCACGCTGACGATCTCCTCTGTCCGCGAGGTCATAGATGATTCTGTACTGTATGAGCTTGCCGCAGCGGACGAACCCAGCACGCTCACCTTGCGCACACCGGACGGTGAAACCGGTTCTCTGACATTTGACGGCACAGAGTATCACTTGCAGCCGTGCGGACAGACCGACGAATTCACCTATTCGGTTTTGTTTTCCGCGGACGGCGAAAACGCCTATGGTCTCCCCTACACCGAATGGTTTATGGCCGATTCCGACATTGGGCAGCACATTTTTGATCCGGTGACCGAGTGGGACGCCCGGCATATCTGTTCTGTGCCGCGCTGGCGCGACTGCGGTACACTGCGCCTGACCGGACAGAACAAACTCAAGCCGCCGTATGCGCTGCTGACGCGCTTTTTTGCAATCCATCGAGACCAGACTTCCGCCATTTCTCTGAAAATGCAGCCTGCTCTGGGACAGCCCCTGTTCCTTGCATACCATAACGGAACTTACACGCTGACTGAGACCGATCCGGACCGGTTTATCCGCACCGAGTGGACACAGCTTGTGCCGCTGCCGACGAATGACCTGCGCACGCTGTCCCTCACGCTGATCAACGCCAGCGGCGAACAGCGCCCGCTGTTTACGTTTCCGCATCCGGTAACGTATCTGACATTACCTTCTATTGTGTAACAATCAAATTTGCAGGAGAGTCCCCCACTATGATTAGAGAATTACGAAAAGCAGATATCAATCAAGTTGCCGATATATGGCTGGATACCAATATAAAGGCACATTATTTTATCCCTGCCCAATATTGGAAAAGTAATTTGGAGCTTGTGAAAGAACTGCTGTTGCAGGCAACTGTCTATGTCTATGAGGACAATCAGAAGATACAAGGATTTATCGGGCTGAATGGCGAATATATTGAAGGCATTTTTGTTTCTGAAGCAATGCAGTCGCAGGGTATCGGTAAAATACTGCTGAATTATGTAAAGAATACAAAAAGCAAACTGATTTTGAATGTATATCAAAAAACACACCAGCAATATCTTTTTATCAAAGAGAAGGATTTGAAATTCAGTACAGCGGCCTGGATGAAGCTACCGGAGAAAAAGATTATAGAATGGCGTGGCAGCAGAAGTAAAATACAGTTTTTCAAACAGTTATAGAAACACAAACCCCCGTCAAAGACGGGGGCAGCTTGTCGAAAAAGTCAGATTTCTATTTTGTGCTTCGTGCGACAGCACGCATAAAATAGAATTTGCGCAGCAAATTCATAAAAACCGGGGGGCGTGGTCCAGACCACCCTCTCTTGCCGCTATGCGGCAATTCACCTTGTGTACCTCGGTTTTTATACAAGGGAAGAAAAATTGTGTCCGGAGGACGCGGTTTTTCTTCAGCATTCGATCGAAAGCGTGGTTTCGATCGAGAGGCTGCTCGAAAAACGATAGTTTTTCGACAGCCTCAACCCCCCGTCAAAGACGGGGGGTTGTTATACCTGAATCGCAAAAAGAAAGAGTGGAAAGCGCTTCACTCTCCACTCTTAACTCTATTAAAATTACTTGCTCTCCAGCAGACGAGTCGTCTCGGAAGAATCGATCAGATTGGTCATGCTGCGCAGGCTGATGCCCAGCGTAGACAGGTTGTGCATCATCGCAGATGTTGCGGGAGCCAGCACGCCGGCAACGCCCAGACCGATCAGCGAACCGTTAAAGCCGATTACGAAGCGGTAATTGGAGTTGATACGGCTCATCAGACCCCGTGCGATACGGCGCAGCGCAACCAGCTCAAACAGATTCTCGGCTGCGATGGTGATGTCCGCAATCTCACGGGCGATGGCAGCGCCGTCGCTGATGGCTACGCCAACGTTAGCCGCCGACAGCGCCGGAGAATCGTTGATACCGTCGCCGAGCATGATGACCGTATGGCCTGCCGCGCGTTCCTGCTCGACAAAGTTTGCCTTGTCCTCCGGCAGAACCTCAGCGCGGTAGTCGTCCACGCCGACCTCAGCCGCGATAGCCGCTGCCGTGCGCTCACTGTCGCCGGTCAGCATGACTGTACGCTTGATGCCGAGGGCGCGCAGCGCCTTCATCACATCGTGGGCCTCCGGACGAAGCGGGTCTGCGATGCAGATAACGGCCGCCAGCTCACCGCCGATGGCCAGATACAGGTGCGAGAACTCGGGCGGGAGTGCATCATACTTCTCCTGCTCACCGGCCGGAACCGTACACTTTTCATCCTCGAAGATAAAGTGTGCACTGCCGATAACGACCTTCTTGTTTTCAACCATGCTGGAAATGCCGTGCGCTACGATATACTCAACCTGCGAGTGCATTTCCTCGTGCGCCAGATTGCGCTCACGCGCAGCGCGGACAACGGCGTTCGCCATAGAGTGTGGGAAATGCTCCTCCAGGCAGGCTGCAACGCGCAGCATGTCGTCTTCGGAACGACCACCGAACGGAATAACCTTGGCAACCACCGGGCAGGCGTGCGTCAGCGTGCCGGTCTTGTCGAATACAATGGTATCCGCCTGCGCGACAGCCTCGAGGAACTTGCCGCCCTTGACCGTGATATGATACATGCTTGCCTCACGCATGGCGGACAGAACCGCCAGCGGCATAGCCAGCTTGAGCGCGCAGGAGAAGTCAACCATCAGCACGGACAGTGCACGGGTGACATTGCGGGTCAGTGCGTAGCTGAGCGCACTGCCGACCAGCGTGTACGGCACCAGCTTGTCCGCCAGATTGGCGGCATGGCTCTCAGCAGCACTCTTCAGCTGCTCGGACTGCTCGATCATGGAAACGATCTTGTCGTAGCGGCTCTCGCCGGAGGACTGTGTGACCTCGATCACGCAGTCGCCTTCCTCGATGACCGTGCCGGCGTAAACCTGCGTACCCGGACGCTTTGCAACCGGCATGGATTCTCCGGTAAGCGATGCCTGATTAACCATGACTTCGCCTTCAATAACCTCACCGTCCAGCGGGATGACGCTGCCCATGCGAACCAGAATGTGGTCACCGACAGCGATGTTGGACAGCGGTACAAGTACCTCTGCGTCATCGGTCTTGAGCCATACGCGTTTTACGTTGAGCGACATGCAGCGTGCCAGATCGTCAACCGACTTTTTATGCGTCCACTCCTCGAGCAGCTCGCCAATATCCAGCAGGAACATAACCGAGCCTGCCGTGGAGAAGTCCCGGCGTACCATCGAAACACCGATGGACAGCGCGTCGAGCAGCTCAACCTTCAGCTCTCTGTGAATCAGGCGCTTGAGACCGCGGCCGAGGAACGGCAGCGACAGCCAGATCGTGCGTGCAATCTGCAGCGGCGTTGGCAGGAACAGCGTGCAGGCAAACTTCGTAATAACCTTGCCAACCAGCTTTTCCTGATACTCACGGTTGAGCGCACGGCCGCTGTGGGTCGGCGTCAGCGCCGTGACAGACGGTGCAGTATAGTTAAACTGAGCGATCGCGCGGATGATATTCTCGCGGTCACCGATGTAGCGGATGACAGCACAGCAGGTGCGCTCGTGCACGGTTGCGCTGAGTACACCCGGCTGATTCTGCAGATACGCCTCCAGCAGATCAGCCTGCTCCAGCGTCATGCGGTACTGCTTCATGCGCACGCGAAGCCGTCCGCGGCTTTCGTGTTCAATGAATGCTTTCATAGTAAAATTACCTCCAGCTTACTTCCGGTAGATAGGAAAAGAGGGGCTCTGCCCCTCTTTGATATTCGTCCCATGAAAACCGGGAACATGTGCCTCGGTTTTCATTCCCTAAGAGGGAGAAAGCTTCCGAACGGGAACTTTCGGGCGACTTTGGAACGGCTCACAGTCCGTTCTTCCTGTCCGCCAAACCACGGTTTGGCAACAGGTTCTTATGCCTCAACCGGAGCAGCAGTCGGGTCCTCATCGGTCAGCTCAACCTCAATGTCTGCATCCTCAACAGCAGCAGCCTCTGCCTCAGCAGCGCGCTTCTCGTTGATCTCCTCTGCGGAAGCGAGGATGTCGCCGACGTTCTCCTTAACGCAGTCAACGGTATTCATAACAGTATCCTTCATGCGAAGAACCGCTGCGGTAGCATGGGTATATACGTTCTTAGCATCCTTGCTGCTCAGCAGCTTGATACCTGCGGAACCGAACAGAGTGCCACCAACAAATACGGCGATGTCCTTGTAAATCTTCTTCATAATATGTTCCTCCTATCAATCTCACTTGCGCTTACAGCCGGTAATCATCGTCATTACCATGCAGAACAACGCGGCCCATGCCCAAAAACGATGCTGCTTCATACAGTACACCTCCAAACATGGTGTGTTTTTTGTTTGCGATTATCATATCACAATTTTCCCTGCTTGTCGCACAGCTTTAGACATGAAACGCACGGAATCGGACATTTTCGCAGTTTGTTGCCGCTAATTTTTAGTTTTATCGTCAAAATAGTTGCATTTTGCTAACTTTTTCGAGCTTGTCGGCGGTACTGCGAGGGCGTCAGCTGATAGCGGCGCTTGAACGCCACACCGAACTGACTGGCGCTGTTATAGCCGACCGCCGCTGCAATATCCACGATGGAGAGCGGACTCCGATGCAGCAGTTCGGCAGCATGCTGCACCCGCTTTTCAAGCAGATACTGGTGGATCGGACGACCATAGGTCTGCCGAAATATATCCTTCAGGGCGGTTGGCGAAATGCGGAACCGTGCAGACAGCTGGTCGATCGTAAGCGGGTCGGACAGGTGCGATACCATATACTCTTGTACCTGCCTCACTGTATCGGTCAGATAGTGATCGCGGGAGACGGATTCCGGCGGTATCGTCAGCAGCGGACTGTCTGTACTGATGAGGTACAGCAGCTCAATGGCCTTGATTGCACTGTAGGCGGCTCTGTCCTGCTCCGGAACGGACTGCAGTGCCGCAGCCAGACTATCAATCCACACCGCGCTGCGCAGCACTACGCAGCCCATATGCGGAGTGACTCGTGCTTTGATTCGTGCTGCGTTGACCGTCAGACGGCACGGTGCCGCTGCGCTCTGCTCGATGAGCACCAGCTCACCGCTGAACAATCCGTCCGCGACCGAAAGGCTCTGCACACTTGCGCCGAGCAGCAGCAGTACCTCGTGCTCATGCAGAAACACTTGCCGCCCATTGGTCATGGTCAGCCGCAGACCGCCCTGCCGGCAGAATAGCACCTCGCACGGCACCTCGGATGGCTCCGCAGGCATGGCCGGCGGCACGCTCAGCGCGCAGTCAAAATCGCACACGCGCACGCCATCCATCGGCTGGGTCCAGCGTACGCAGCCGGACAGCGATGCGCCGGTATTCGGTTTGAGCAGAGTTTCCAGCACTGCGATTTCCTCCGTTGGTATATATCGGTTTATTAGGTTAGATTTTGCTAACCTATGTTGAAAAGCAAAGCCGCTGCAAAGCGGCCTTACTCTGCTCATTTATGCAGAAAGGAAAACAGTCCCTTTTTCTCATATCGCTCCTTGGAAAAGGACGTAACGGTGTAGCCGGTAGCGTTTACCGCATCGCGGACAGCCTGCTCATCGAGATCCTGCTCAGTGAGGATAACCGTCTGCCCCTTGCCGTGAGAGGAAGTGACCTTCTTCACAGGAAATGCCTTGCGAACCGCATCGTTGACATGGCTTTCGCACATGCCGCACATCATGCCGTCAACGCCGAGAGTAATTTTCAACATGGGTGTAATGCTCCTTTTGTACCCGAGCTGGTTAGCTTTTACTAACTAACAATATATCACGAAATATCGCAGATGCAAGGGGGAATCCTTAGTTTTGCGTAGGAGTTTGCTCATGCAGGATTCGCCGCACCCGCGGCAGGGGCAAGAGGGTAGACACCTGCGGTTTCTACCCTCTTAACTCCCGTTTCCCTTTATTTCTTAGTCTGGCGCAGACCAGAGACCGGCGACCGCTTCGATAATGGGGAACGGCAGAGGATTTTTTCTTCCGTATCTTTCTCAACCTGTTCGCAGGGTCAGATAGTATTCTGCTACACAGACCGGAAAGTCTGCGCAGGCGCGACATAACAGTGTCGCGCAACTCTTTGGCGCGTTGTACCGCACGGCACCTGCGGATTAGGCATTTGGTACAATTTATCCTCGTAGGTGCTGTCTATCATAACGCGCTAACGAGTTGCGCGGCACGGTTATGCCGCGCCTGCGTAGAGTAGCCCGTCTGTGTAGCAGAACGGTATCCAGCACTGCGTATAGGTTTCGGCATGGGAGCACACTGTGCTCCCCTACAGAAGAAAAAATCCTCTGCCGTTCCCCATATTTCGGAGCGGTCACATATCGGTAATCTGCGCCAGGCTATCCACGGGAAAGGGGTGATTCTCAAGAGGGTGGAAACCGCAGGTGTCTACCCTCTTGTGCGCCCGCGCGGCGTCAGCGCAGATTCCCTCGCTTCGCAAGTGCCCACTCCCGATGAGCATATCATCAAGATTGACAAATACCCGCAAAAAGGGTATACTAATCTTACCTGCGGGTATGGCGGAATTGGCAGACGCGCCAGATTTAGGTTCTGGTGTCCTCGACGTGCAGGTTCAAGTCCTGTTACCCGCACCATGACGAATGTTCTTACAGCATTTAGCTGTCAAAGAACATTCGCCATTTTTTATTTGCTAAATAGCGACATCACAGGGGGCGTAGTTCACAACTACGCCTTTTCTTGTATTCACCGACACATCAGGTGTCGGCAAAGGAAGTGCGCTTGGAATCTCGATGGTGCCCACGCAGTTGTAGTGAATGCGGAGCCGCTGCTCCCATACACCGTTGACCTTTTCTGCATTGAACACTTCGATTTTTTCCACCAGTTCATTCAGCATCCGGGGTGTCAGCTTTTTTGCTCTGGTGTACTTGCGAACCAGACTGATGAACATATCCGTTGTCATGGTACGGCTGCTCTGCTTTTCGATTTCGGAGCGGAGCTGTTTGATTTTCTCGGTCAGTTCCTTTTGCTCGTCCTCGTATCTCCGGGACATTCTGGAAAAGCGTTCGTCAGAGATTTTGCCGGAAACATTGTCCTCATAGATGCGCTCAAAGAGGCCGTCCAGTTCTTCATCACGGGCAAGGAGTGCTTTCAACTCTTTCTCTTTCAGCTTGCGGCCGGCTTCGTCCGCCTGCTGGGAGTGCCCGATAACAGCCTTCAAAAAGTCGTCCTCATAGAGGCTGGCAAACTTGGTCAGCCGCCGAATCTCGCCCAGCACCACTTCTTCCAGAAAGTCTACCCTGATGTAGTGGGTGGATTGGCAGGTGCCACGGTTGCCCTTGTAGTTGGAGCAGTTGAAATACTTGATTTCCGGGTTGCCCTGATTGAAGTGGAAGTGCAGATTGCAGCCGCAGTCTGCGCAGACAAGCAGGCCGGAGAACATATTGTGTTCTCCGTTGCTGGTACGGCGTTTGCGCATCTTTCCACGCTTCTGCTGTACCTGTTCAAACACGGCACGTTCAATAATGGGTTCGTGAACATCTTGGAACACCACCCAATTTTCTGGGTCGTTATGAATCCGCTTCTTGTTCTTGTAGGACTTGGAGTAGGTTTTGAAGTTCAGAACATCACCACAATACTCCTGCTGGTACAGAAGATGGGTAATCGTGGAGCCATTCCACTTGGTGGCGGGGCGCGTCTTGGTCTTTCCGGGACGGCCGATGCCTTTCTGAATCCAGTAGGCCTGTGGCGTCAGGATGCCTTCCTTTTCAAACTGGGTGGCAATCTGTTCCGTGCCAAAGCCTTCCAACGTCATATCAAAAATGCGCCGGACAACTTGTGCAGCCTCTTCATCAATGACCCAATGCTTGGGATTGTTCGGGTCCTTGATATACCCATAGGGAGGAAGTCCCATCGGTTCGCCGGAGTTGCCTTTGATTTTATTACTGATACGGCGTTTCTTGCTGATGTCGCGGGCATACCACTCATTGAACAGGTTTCGGATGGGTGCCAGTTCGTTTTCTCCCTCGGCCGTGTCGATGTTGTCCGAAACGGCAACAAGTCGGATGTCATGGTCTGGGAAAAATTCTTCTGTCAGCCGTCCGACCTCAATATAGTTTCGGCCCAGACGGGAAAGGTCTTTGACGAACACAGCAGAGGCTTTTCCTTGTTCAAGCTGCTGCATCATTTCAACGAAACCGGGACGGTTCATGGTCACGCCGGAAATGCCATCATCCAGAAAGTGAACCAGATTGGTATAGCCTTTTTCCTTTGCAACTTTGGTGAGCAGTTTCTTTTGGTTGCCGATGCTGTAACTCTCGCCCTCCAAATTATCATCACGGGAAAGACGCTCATAGAGAAAAGCGGTTGCTTCACGGGATTTCTTGTTACTCGACTGTTTCATACTCGCTCCTTTCTTGGGACAGTCGAATAGCAAATTCACTTGTACACCTATATTATAACACAATCCGCTTTCTCTGTCCGCTGCCTCCCGAAAGGTCATTATAATTTTTCGCTTTCGGATTTCATCAGCCGGAGAAGAACTTCTCCTAAGGTCTGGGAGCTTTCTTCTTTGAACACCGGCTCAACGATAAAGGAGCGATTGCCAATACGATAAGTCGAATCCAGAGTCAGTACCTCTGGATTTTTTGTTTTTTCAGGGTTTGTCTTTTTCGCTTGCATCGTAAAATCCCCTTTCTTAAAAATCAAAAAATGAGCCAACGGATGGCTGCTGGCAGCAGCCCACGGGAATCTCACCCCTGCATTCCTCATGCAGCCCTACTCATTGCCTGCGACGCTCTGAACGCTCGGACTTTGACGGTAAGGGAGTATCAGCCTGTCGGTATGTCATGGCCCGCAAGTAGCCGCGCTTGCATTGCGGCGTGGTGATGATCGCTCCACTTTTCAGAGAAAAGCATCATGGCGCACCCGCCGTCCGGCTCGATACAGACAGCAACGTATCCGTTTGCCCTATGATGCACCGCCGTTATCTTGCGGGCTTTCTTTATCAAGGAACAATAAGGCTTTGTCAGCCTGTAAAAGCATACCGTTTCCGATATGCTTTTACGGAACGACAAACAGCCCATAACGGGAAGCGTGGAAAGGGGTACACGCTCCCCGCATGGGCTTAAAGAGTTAGCCTACATGAAACGCAAGAGTGCGGGTAATAAGGCGCACTTGCAGCCTGTTACGCATTTCTTCGTCCACATAGGAGTAAGTATTGCCCGCGTCGTCTTTCAGTGTTCGGGTACAAAGTTTCGCTATGTAACCCTCGTAATGCTTCAAGATCGCGCACATGGCGTTTGTGTCGCCGTTTGCCGCTGCGGAAATGACAGGGAACGGCAACAGATTTTCAGATTTCCTAACGGTGTTCATCATCTGCTTTTCCCTCCAAATACTGTTTGATCTTCGCAAGCGCGGATTTCCTATGCCGGAAAACCGTCGTGCGTACAACATTCAGCAGTTCGCCAATTTCCGCGTCGCTCATATCCAAGAAGTAGGACAAGAGAACAATATCGCGTTTTCTTTCGGGCAAAGCGTTAAGGACTTCGGCAAGCAGTTCATTTTTGACGAGTACATCAAAGCCGGACACTTGAAAACGATAATAATCGCTTTCGTATTCGTCCGTCGTGAAAAGCTGCGCGAGTTCGCTTTCGCTCAAATCCGAAAAAGTTACTTCGCGGGCTGCGCGTTTCGCAAGGGTGCGGCGGTAGCTTTTCGCTTCGCCTACTAACGTTTTCTTTGCCAATGCGTCATACTGATGTTGTATTCTTTCCTTGTCGGAAGAAGATAGCTCCATAGAGTTCACCTCCTTCCCGCGTGGAGTAGAGGACGGGAGTTAAGGGCTTGTCCTCTCTGCCCCTTTCGCTCCGTACCCGTTCGGGAGATGGCTCTTGAGTGCGCTTTTCAGAAAAAAGTTGAAAAAAGCAAAATGCGCCCGTCCGCAAGACGCGGACGGGCGCAAAGGAAATGTAAGCAGTAGCTAAATGTATTGACAGTTCACATTCATAGCCGGAATATCCCGCTTGCGGAGCATAGCTTTTTTTGACCGCAAAGCATTAGGCGGGTTACAGTAAATAAAAATGGACACGGCGATACCTCCCCGATACCGCCGTATCCTTAAAAAAGGGCGACTTTAATACACTACCCGCAATCCATTCTATAATAGGGAACAGCGGCTTTTGCGCAATATTAAATAAAAAAGCCGATAACACATAGGTTTTTTGACCTAATGCGTTATCGGCTCTGCGTCTATGCGTCTGGCACTTTTAATCATTTTTTTTTGAATTTATTATATGTGTTAGCTAACTGTCCACAAGCCGCGTTAATCTCTCTGCCATGAGAAACTCTCATAGTAACTTCAAGTCCTGCTTGCTCTAATTGATGTTTGAATGCAACTATTTCCCGTTTCTGTGGTGCTTTAATTCTTGAATTGCTTGTTGGGTTGTATTGTAACACGTTAATCATAACTTTTTTGCCCCGAAACCATTTTGCAAGTTGTCTTACATCTGAGGGCCGGTCATTTATACCCGGTAAAAGCAAATACGCAAAGACAATTTTGCGATTATGCCTTTCAGAATAGGATAAGGCTTGCTTAACAACATCTTCAATAGCATATATGCGCATGTGAGGAATAATACGATTTCTTGCAGATTGTGTTGCTGCGTGTAAAGATATTGTCAACTGAATTTTAAGATGTTCCTCGCGCAATTTTTTTAATTGATCGACCGGACCAACTGTTGATATGGTAATGCCGTCGGTTGGAAAGTTGAGCCCATATCTATCTCGGAGAATATGGATTGCTTTTATCAAGTTGTCATAATTGAATAAAGGCTCTCCCATACCCATAAAAACGATACGGTTTACTTTTCGACGCAACAATATAATCTGTTGTACGATTTCTGACGATGTTAGATTACGAACAAAGCCATTTCGCCCGGACTCACAAAAAATACAACCAACAGGACAACCGACTTGTGTGCTCACGCAAACAGTTCCACCATCTCGCCGCTTGATAAAAACCGTTTCAATGTATTTGTTGTCTTTCAGTTCGTAAACATACTTTTCAGTATCACTGCTTTTGCAAATATTTTTTACCAACATTGATAGATTTTTTTTGCGTGGTAATTGCTTATATAATTCTTCATATAAGGCTTTTGCTTCATTCTCGCCAATAACTTCCGACATTTCTTTGTAAGTAAATCCGTATGGATCATTCCGTACTTCCGCAGGCGTATATTTAGGTAAACGTTTCATTTTTATATCCTTTCTTCTAAATAATAAAAGTTTGTTTTTCTGTATTTTTGATTACAATCTCTAATTTTTCTACATCAATGATATGCGTCAATTTGCATTTAGGGCAGAAAAGAGGAAAATCTTTTAATACAGTATTATGAAATACTTGAACTCTCGTCTTTCCGTTACAAATCGGACATTTTATCCAATATTTTTTAAGCATTATATTTCACTCGTCCTTTTTACACAAAAAAATGCAGGTCAATCCTCAACATGAGCATTGACCTGCATTTATAATGCACAGAGCAGTACAACAAAACTAAGGCATAGCTTGCACTATATCTATACGTCGTTAGTTTTTTGTATAGCATCCGCAAAATAAGCATGACAAAAAAGCCCATGTTGAAAATGGGAAAATCCTTTTTTTCAATGCTTATCTAATACGCATGCTATGCAACATAAACGCCGCCTCCTTTTACATAAATTTTATTTTATCAGAAAATCAGTCTACTGTCAATACACAACAGGAAGTATTTAACCTAATGATATGAATTGTGTGGACATATCCAAAAAGAAAGGTGAACTGTAAAATGTAACAGGGTGAATGAAAATGGCAAAAAGACCCGTACCATTGTACGACTTTAAGGCTTTCGGGGCAGCTATAAAAGCCGCGAGAAATGAATACGGCGAGAGCCGCAAAAAGGTAAGCGACGAGTTATATATTTCCCCGCGCTACCTTGCGAATATCGAGAACAAGGGACAACAGCCGAGTTTACAGGTATTCTATGACCTTGTAACCCGGTATCATATTTCGGTAGATCAATTTTTCTTCCCGAACAGCAATGCGGAGAAATCCACCGGGCGGCGGCAGCTTGACGCGCTGCTGGACGGTATGAGCGATAAAGGCATACGGATTGTAACCGCAACAGCAAGGGAGATAACGGAAGTCGAAAAAGCAGAGGATTAACCTCACAATATGAGAAACAGGAGATTGCAGCGAGCGCATGGCGGCTGCAATCTTTTTTTGCGTCCAAAATTAAAGGAACGCGCAACAAATACCGCCTTTCGGTGGGGGGTATGGAGTAGATAGCAAGCATAGGGAGTGTAGCCACTCCCGGCAAAAATGCTTGCTGGGGAGTACCCCAGACCCCCAAGAAACGAGGTGAAACTATGACGAACCGAACCCGAAAAATTGTTCTGCGTGTTCCCGTGACGCCGGAGGAACGGGAACTTATCCGGCAGAAGATGGCTCTGCTGCACACACGGAATTTTTCTGCATACGCCCGGAAGATGCTGATAGACGGTTATGTTGTCCACATCGACACCACCGACATCCGGGCGCAAACCGCCGAACTGCAAAAGATTGGTGTCAACGTCAATCAGATCGCGCGGCGGCTGAACAGCATGGGGCCGCTGTACACACAAGACGTTGCGGACATCAAGGGAGCATTGGCGCAGATATGGCAGTTACAAAGATACATCCTATCAAGTCAACGCTGAAAAAGGCATTGGACTACATCGAGAATCCGGCCAAGACGGACGAAAAAATGCTGGTGTCCTCCTTTGCCTGCTCCTACGAAACCGCCGACATCGAATTTGAACTGCTGCTGTCACAGGCCATGCAGAAAGGCAACAATCTGGCCCACCACTTGATACAGTCTTTTGCGCCGGGCGAAACCACGCCGGAGCAGGCCCACGAGATTGGTCGACAGCTTGCAGATGAAGTCCTGCAAGGAAAATATCCCTATGTACTGACCACGCACATTGACAAGGGGCACGTCCACAACCACATTATCTTTTGTGCAGTGGACATGGTGAATCAGCGCAAATATGTTTCTAACCGACAGAGTTATGCCTACATCCGGCGCACCAGCGACCGGCTGTGCAAGGAACATGGCCTGTCTGTGGTGATGCCCGGTCAAGACCGGGGCAAAAGCTATGCCGAGTGGGATGCACACCGCAAGGGCACGAGCTGGAAGGCGAAGCTGAAAACCGCCATAGATGCAGCCATCCCTCAGGCCAAGGATTTTGACGATTTTCTGCGGCTCCTGCAGGAGCAGGGCTATAAGGTCAAGCAGGGCAAGTACGTTTCGTTCCGTGCGCCCGGACAGGAACGGTTCACCCGCTGCAAAACGCTGGGCGAAGCCTACACCGAGGAAGCCATCATCGAACGCATCAAAGGGCGGTTCGTGGAGCGGAAGCCCAAAGAAAACCGCAAAATTTCGCTGCGGATTGATTTGGAGAACAGCATCAAGGCCCAGCAGTCCGCAGGGTATGAGAAGTGGGCAAAACTCCACAATCTGAAACAGGCGGCCCGGACGCTGAACTTCCTGACCGAGCATGAAATCGAAAGCTACCCGGATTTGGAAAGCCGGGTGGCCGAGATCACCGCCGCCAGCACCGAAGCTGCCGCCGCATTGAAAGCAGCAGAGCGCCGACTTGCTGAAATGGCCGTGCTGATAAAGGATGTCACCACCTGTAAAGAACTGCGCCCACTGTTGCAGGAGTATCAGCGGGCTGCTGACAAAAAGCAGTTCCGACGTAAACATGAAGGAACCTTGATTCTCTATGAAGCAGCGGCGAAAGCTCTAAAAGAGCAGGGCTTTCAAAAGCTGCCCGACCTCTACGCCCTGAAAGCCGAGTATAAGCAGCTGGCCGAGCAGAAAGACCAGATGCAGCGGCAGTACAATGATGCCAAACGCCAGATGCAGGAATATGGCATTATCAAGCAGAACGTGGACGGCATCCTGCGGACAGCACCGGGAAAGGAGCAGATGCAGGAACGGTAAATCTGCACAAAATATTGTTCGGATTTTTGAACCACAAACGCTTAGACCGGGTGGCGTTTCCACCCGAAATCATGTAAAATAGAACTAGACAACGAAAGCGAGGAACCCTCTATGGCAGAAGTGAACGATAACAGCTCTATCCAGCTTTTTGAAGATCAGAAAATCCGCACTGCATGGGATGCAGAAAAGGAAGAATGGTATTTTGCCATCGTTGATGTGATTGCTGTTCTGACTGACAGCGCAGACCCACAGAACTATTGGCGCGTTCTAAAAAAGCGTCTTAAAGACGAAGGAAATGAAACCATTACAAATTGTAATGGTTTGAAAATGACCGCTCCTGACGGCAAAAAGCGCAAAACGGATGTCGCTAACACTGAACAGCTCCTGCGCATCATCCAGTCTATCCCATCCCCAAAGGCTGAGCCGTTCAAGGCATGGCTGGCAATGGTAGGCAAAGAACGCATCGAGGAAACAATCGACCCGGAGCAAGCTATTGACCGTGCGCTTGATACCTATTTGAAGAAAGGCTACTCCGAAGAATGGATTCACCAGCGGCTTTTGGCAATCCGTATCCGAAACGAACTGACAGACGAATGGAAGAAGCGCGGGGTGCAAAAGGGCAAGGAGTACGCTATCCTGACCGACGAAATTTCCCGCGCATGGTCCGGCATGACCACAGGGCAGTACAAGCGGCTGAAAGGCCTGACAAAAGAAAATCTCCGGGATAACATGACTGATTTGGAACTTGTTTTGACGATGCTGGCCGAAGCCTCCACTACGGATATTTCCAAGACTGCAAAGCCGCAGACCTTTGAAGAAAACAAGCAGGTTGCCAAGCGTGGCGGCAAAGTGGCCGGCATTGCGCGGCAGGCTCTTGAAGCGGAAACCGGCAAGCCCGTTATCACAGAAAAGAATGCGTTTGACTTCCAGCAGCTTGTGACCGACATTGTAGAAGATGCCGCCGAACTGCCGGAAAATCCAACTGAGAAAAAAGATAAAGACTGATACATGAAAAATAGCCGGACACAGCAGCCACAAGACCACCGTGTCCGGCTATTTCTGTTCTGACAATGGCACATTACTTTTGCTGAAAATAATGTGCCATTGTCAAGATGGCGGTATCACTCACCCACAAAATCAAACCTCTGTCCGTCAAAGTCAGCGTCAGTCATACGCTCCAACTTTGCAATGGTACCGTTTGCCATCCGCCGCATTTCCGTGTTCATACCCGGCAGAGCGGTCAGCATTCGCGCCATCGTGCGGCGGCGGTCAGAGGTGTGGTACATACAGATCAAATTTTCTTCTTCCACGCTGAAATTCATGGTCAGACCTCCATTTCGTGTTGTTTGCTGCGGGCCGCTGCCTTTGTCGGGCTGGCAATCTGTTTCGTTTCGGAAAGCTGCTTGCAGACGGAAGCACGGGGCTTACGGATGCTCTTATCCCGATTCTCGTTTTTGTCAATCAGCGCGTAGATGCCAAAACGGTCTTTCACACTGGACAGGTGCAGGGATTTGTACGGCAGCATGGCAATCAGCTGGTTCGTGTCCCGACTGGATGCCAGCTTGGTAAAATAGGGCGATACCTCCACCATAAAATGATTCTTGTCCGGGCTGTTGGGAGCAGCCAGTCGCTTCATATCTGTTGCAATGCGCTGAGCCTCGGCCTCAATCAGCCAGTGTGCAGTTCCGCAAGGTGTTCTTTGAAATCACCGGGCCGTGCCGGTTCCCGGCTGCGCTGCTCCTGCCGGATGGCCGCTTGCAGAAGTTCCGGGTCACGGGGCTGCATTTCATACCGCACGAACTCTCCAAAATATTTGTCCGAGCGGCTGTTGAAATGCTCTTTGGGGCCAATTTCCCGCATCCCACTTTCGTAGATCAGGCGATTGGCACCCACAGGCAGAGCGGCATCCCGGATATGCTGGAAATGCTGCTGGTAGTCCAGTTCATACAGATTGCCTTGCACGGTTCCGTTGGCCGCACCGGTCAACTCCACTGCATAGGCAAGAATCCTGTCGTGGGTCTGTTCGCCGCAGAATTTCCATGTGTTGTAGGCTTGGGTATCTTTGAGCAGCACGTCTCGTTCCCGGAAACAGAATGTTCCAGAGGGCCGGGACAGCCACAACAGCAGTTTATCTTCCGGCTGGTCGCTGCGGGCAGCCTTCTGCAGCATCTTGATGTCAAAGGCAAAATCGCTCTGGTAGTATGCCGTATTCTGGTGCATAATAGCTTCCAGCGCAGCGATCACATCCATGTTTTCAAACTTCTGCACGGCTTACACCTCCAATTCCTTTGTCTTTTCTCGTGGCAGCGGTTGTTTGCTCTGCTCCTTTTTCGCGGCATCCAGCTGTGCCCGGATGGACGGCTTTTTCGGTTTGGCTGTGCGGGACTTCTTGGCTTTTGGTGCCTTTTCCTCGGCCTTGACTGCGGCGGCAAGGTCTGTCAGAGAAATTTGTTCTCCGGCTTTTGCTTTTGCCTCCAATTCGCCCAGAGATGGTGCGTTGTTCAACACACCATCAATCATATTTTCGTTTTGTTCCGTGGAAAGTTCTGCGGTGCGCAGCGGATTTTCCCGCAAGAACTCCGGCACCTGCTGGAAGCCCACACTGTCGCAGTAGTGGGCGGTGTCCTGCCCATTCTGGTGCAGCACCACCACATCCGAAACAGACAGCGAGTGTCCCTTAAAGTCTGCCGGATGGTCTACATTGAATGTACGGTAGATGTCCTCCAACGTGGTGCCAGCAGTCAGCGGTGCGGCGTATACTTCCGTATAGTTGGCCTTATCCACGGTCAAACCGGCAGCCTGCAGGCGGTCGTAGGGCTCAAAACGATACTCACGGGTGGAATCTTCATTGCGCAGCTGGTAGATGGAAAAGCTGTCCTGCTGCGGTGCTTCAAAGCCTGCCGCTGCGTATTCCTCTACGGTCATTCCGGCAGTCGCCGCTTCCTGCGCGATCTCGGCCTGCACCTGCGCCTTGTAGTTCTGCAAGCTCTGGTCAAAGTCAGCCAGCTTGGGCGGTTCCGGCAAGTTATACTGGCCTTGGTTGAGCAGCGGGCGGCAGTCCTGCACATAGGCCACAACAGTGTTGTAATAGGCAGCCTGTTCCGGCGAAATATTCTGTCCTTCCCGCAAAGCGGTGGTGGCCGTCTGCTCCATAGCCGAAAGATTGCAGTGCTGTTTGAGGTACGGAATAAACTCGGTCAGCACCATTTCCCGCTCTGCCTTGTCCTGCTCCCACGCTTCCGGGCCTTTGTTGTGCAGAACAAATTTTCCAGTTCTCGTCTTTGGCGTAGTATTCGTGGTAGCTCTGGATGTGCTGAATCAGAGAGCCGTCCCCGTCACCAAAATCCTGCCGCCCCTCGTAGTTATCGGGCTGGCCGTTCAGGGTAAAATCAATACGGAATGCGGTCTTGTCGTACCAGCCGCCCGTGTAGCCGTCCTTTTCCCGGTCCGTGTGCTGGGCGGTGTCCAGTTCTTCAAAAACACGATTCGCCACGGACAGCGGCATGATTTCGCCGTCCTGCAGCTTGTCGCTTTCGCTCCAAAGAATTGTGACCGTAGGTTCTGCGGCTGGGTCTGGAATTTTAACAGGTTCGGGAATTTCATTCGCTTTTTCTGCCGCCTCTTGGAACACCGCCAGCTTGTCACCCAACAAAACTTCCGACACCTTGGCTGTCTGCCCCAGCAGAGCAAGAGCTTCCGCTCCGGCATCCGGCAGGGTCAGACCGGGCGCGTCCAGCTGCCCACCGTCCAGAGCCGTGTGGTCCGGGCCATACAGAGTGTAGTCATAGCCGGAATCGCAGGTCTGGATGAACAGCGTATTGCCATTATCCAGTGCAAATGCGGCCTCCTGTGTAGCGGAAAGGTCTGCTTCCCGCTGCTGGCGAAGTTCTGCCAGATGTTCGTCCAGTGCGGAGATCAGCTCATGGGCCGCGCTGCGGATAATTTCCAGAGAGGCTTTCAGTTCGGCCAGTTCCCGGCCAGAACTCCACCCGGCCACATAGCCAAAGGAATACTCGGATGTGTCCAGCCCGTAGTACTGGCAAACAGCATAGGCCACACTTTCGGCCTGTACCTCGCGGGTGCGGCTGTCCGGGCGGTTAGTCTGTTCTGGGTCGTTCGGGTCGATGGCGTGCAGCTTTGCATGGGCAATCTCGTGGATGGCCGTTTTGATGGTTTGCAGCTGGCTCATGCCCTCTTGGATGGCAATGCGGTTGTCGAGCAGATGAAAGTACCCATGCGCGCCACCCTTGATGCCCTCAAACCCGATGGGCACGGGGGATGACTGCTCCAATGCCTTGAAAAGATCTTGGTAGTCCTGCACGCTGCCGGACAATTCATTCACCGCGATAGAGGGCAGAGGTTCGCCCTCGGTCTGGCTGACATCGAACACGGAAACCACCTTAAAGGCCGGAATCTGTACCGTCTTTTCCTCGGTCAGTGGCTTGCCGTCCTTGTCCAGAATCGGCTTGCCCTGTTCGTCCCGCTTTTCCATCTTCTGCTTGACCTTGTACGGCGCAGGAGCAAGGATTTTGATGCCTTTTTCGCCTTTCTTTACGGTGCGGTGGAACGTGTCTTTCCACTTGTTGAAGCCCGCCACCAGCTGGCCGCCCTGCATGGCGATCAGCAAGGTGTTGTTGAAGCTGTAATTGTGAAACTTCGCCATCGTGGTGAGGTAGGCTTTGTAGCGGTCGCTGTCGAACAGCTCTTGAATCCCTGTTTCCAGCCGGTCCGTAATTTCTTTCATCCGTTCCGCGCTGTCTTTGCCGTTCAGGATGATGGGGATAACTTTCTGCGGTTCCGTTTCAGGCTGAACAGGCGGCGGGATGTTGGCCGCATCCCGCAGGATTTCCGATGCAGGAAAAGACAGCACCCGGTATTCCTCTGGCACAGGCTGGCCTTCGTGGACTTTCTGCCACTCGTCCCCGCTTTTGACAAGGTAGCCGTACTGGGTAAATGCACCCTGCTCCTGCTGGGCCACATAGCGGCCAAACTGCGCCGTGTCGATGCCGCCTTTCCATTCTTCCGGCATATCCACCATGCCGGAACGGTTCAAGTAGTAGTCTCCCAGCTGGGCAGGGCCGCGCACATCCGGCAGATGCACATAATAGTCCACGTTTTCGGGAAAGTCGATGATTCTCCCGATGCTGGAAAGCTCACTCTGCGGGGCTTGCAGGGCGGCGTTCAGCTCTGCGCGTTCCCCGGCAGAGAGTGTTTCCAGTCGTGATGCAAGAAAGTTTAGTTCATCCACATTGGATGCCAGCACCATGTTGTAGGGGATGGCAAAACGCTTTTCTTCCTCGGCAAAATAGCCGGAAATGAAAAGGCCCTGCGGATTATCGGACGAAATGCCGATTTGCCGCAGGGCCGCTTGTACCTGTTCGGTTGTAGTGGGCAGGTCCAGCCAGACGCCATCTCCGCCTTGTTGCTGACGATTTTGCAGCTGGATGGAAAATAGTTCGCTCATTATCGCACGCTCCTTTCAAAGAACTGTCCCTATCCTACGGATAGAGAGAACCGGTTATGGCAAAATGAATGCTTCACCTTACCATAACCGGCCCTCGTATTTTTGCCTTACTCTTTGCGCTCTACCCGGTAATTGACGTACTTGCCTCCCGTATCTGCCAGAAGCACCGTTGCATCATAGGTTTTGCCTGTCTTTTCGGAGTAGAGGCCCTTGACCTTTGCCTTACCGTTTTTGAGCAGAGCAGCGGCGATCTTCGGCGTGAACGCCTTTTTGCGCTGCTCAAAGAAGCGGTCATTCTTCCACATCACGAACTGACAGCTACGATTCCCGCAGTAGAAGTTTTTCTTGCCCTCGTAGACGTTTTCACCACACCGGGGACACTTGCCGATAATAACCCGTTCCGACTGGAACAGGTTTTGTTTGTCCGCACTGATGCAGGAGTAGGTCTTGACCAGCCGACGCACCTGCGCTTCAATTTCGGCCATGAACTCGTCCGCGTCTGCATTGCCCTTGGCAATCTCGGTCAGGCGGTTTTCCCATTCAGCAGTCAGAGCGGGAGAGGTCAAACTTTCCGGCAGAACCACCGCCAGATTGATGCCGTCCTTGGTGGGCACCAGTTGCTTGCCCTTGCGCTGCACAAAGCCCATTTGCACCAATTTTTCCAGAATCGCGGCGCGGGTGGCGGGCGTACCCAGCCCCTTGCGTTCTGCGTTTTCCGGCATATCCTCGGCTCCGGCCCGCTCCATTGCTGACAGGAGTGTATCTTCCGTGTAGGCTTTCGGCGGGGACGTGAAATGTTCCGAAATATCAGATACAACAGAATAACTTTGTCCCTCGGTCAGTTCCGGCAGGGTGTTCAGGGTTTCTGTTTCTTCTTCGCCGTCTGCTTTCAGGGTGGAGCGGAACCTCTGGTCGATCTCTTTCCAACCGGGGACAAGCACGGTCTTTCCCTTGGCGGTGAACTCGTTCCCGGCGCAGGAGAACACAGCAGTCACAGTTTCGTACTCATGGGGCGCGGCTATCGCGCAGAGCAGTTTGGAGCAGACAAGGTTCAGCAGCTTGCATTCACTCTCGGCAAGACCGGTGAAACCCTGTTTTGCAAATTCGGACGTGGGAATGATGGCGTGGTGGTCCGATACCTTTTTGCTGTTCAGCACCCGGCCCACATCCGGGGTCAAGTCAAGCCCTTGGGCAAAGGGCAGCAGCCCCAGCAGGTCAGACACAAGATGTTGTGCTGTCTGGCCCATATCCTCGGTCAGATATTGGCTGTCGGTGCGGGGATAGGTCAGCAGTTTCTTTTCGTAAAGCTGCTGGGCATAGTCAAGGGTCTGCTTTGCCGTGAAGCCAAATAGACGGTTCGCCTCCCGCTGCAAGGTGGTCAGGTCATAGAGCTTGGGCGGCTGTTCTGTCTTTTTCTCCCGCTTGACAGAAGTACAGACGGCAACTGCACCCGTGCATTTTTCTTTGAGAAAATTTGCGGTTTCTGCATCCGAAATGCGTCCGCTGCCCGCTTTCAGGCTGCCGGACTGGATGCCGACCGTGTAATACTTTTCTTTCTGGAAGCGCAGGATTTTTGCATCCCGGTCCACCAGCATTTTCAGTGTCGGGGTCTGCACCCGGCCTACCGTCAGGGTTTTGTGGTACAGCACCGAAAACAGCCGTGTTGCATTGATGCCCACCAGCCAATCTGCTTTTGCACGGCAGAGGGCCGATTGGTACAGCGCATCGTAATCCGAATCCGGGCGCAGGTTTGCAAAGCCCTCCCGGATGGCGGCATCCTCCATGCTGGAAACCCAGAGCCGCTTCACAGGTTTCGTGCAGCCGGCCATTTGGTAGACAAAGCGGAAGATAAGTTCTCCCTCCCGGCCTGCGTCGGTCGCGGCGGTCACACTGTCCACATCCGGGCGGTTGAGCAGAGAGCGCACAATTTCAAACTGCTGTTTCTTTTCGTCCGGGACAATGAACTGCCACGGCTGGGGCAGGATGGGCAAATCCTCATACCGCCACTTACAGTATTTTTCATCGTACTGGCCCGCCTCGGCAAAGGACACCAGATGCCCGATGCACCAGCTGACAAGATACCCGCCGCCCTGCCAGTAGCCGTTTTGCTTTTCATCGGCCCCGATCACGGCGGCAATGCTGCGGGCAACACTGGGCTTTTCGGCGATCACCAGCTGAAAGCTCATGTTTCGTCCTCCTGTCCGTCCTCTGAGTGAATTTCGATTTCAGCCGGTTCCTCGTCTGCATCCTCGTCCTCGCCAAAATCGTATTCGTCCAGATCATCGTGCCCGGTGGTGTCGGCCTTGGGTTTGCGGAACTTGAAATAATAGAGGGCCGCGCCGCCGCCCGCCAGAGCCAGCACCAGCAGGATCATCAGACTGCCCATGTTGGACTTGGGCTTTTCCTCCGGCGTTTCGGTGTCAGTTTTCACAGCTTCCGGGGCCGTGCAGTTGCGCAGGCTCTTTTCACACAAGGGGCAGTTTTCGTTGACGTTTCCGGCCTCACATTTCACGGTGCAGGTGCAGAACTCGGTGTCCTGCGGTTCTTCATCCAGCAGGGCCAGCAAGTCGGCATCGTCCACTTGGTTCAGGAAGTGGACAGAGGTTTCCTTATCCTCATTGGCACGGTCAATGAGGATGTAAAATAATTCCCGGCTTTGGTGGTCACGGTGATAAGCTGTTTGTCCCCGTAGAAATCATCCACCAGTGTTGCGTTGCCTTTGGGCGTGATAGGTACACCCTCCGGCTCCATGCCGCCAGTGGTAGTTTTCTCGTCCAGAATTTCTGGCAGAGGTTCCGGGGCTGGGTCAGAGCCGCTTGCGAAAGCGGGCATAGAAAAGGAGCAGAGGCAGAGCAGGATAGCCAGCAGCCCAGCTGCAAAACGGCGGTTCCAATCAGGTTTCATCGGCGGCATCCTCCTGTTTGTGGTACGGGGTGACAGTGGGTGCAGCGTTCAGCGCACCGCTGCGCAGAAAAGCCGCAAACTCGTCCGGCTTCATGTTCATGCTGCGCACCAGCTGAATGATCTGCAAATTTTCCTGTTCAGTTTTTGCAGCCTCCAGTTCTTTCAACTGCTGCTGGTATTCAGAGATCTTTTCTTTGAGCCGTTCAATGTCGCGCTCAATGCGGGAAAGTCTTTTTGCCATACAAAATCCTTTCTGGCGTCACGGTAAACGCCCATAGCTGTAAAAATGTTCCTGCCAATATTTTGAGTTGAGGTTTGTGTAAGAGATAGGGTCGCCGCAGTGCAGCATGATGGAATTGCCTACATAGATACCGCAATGGCTCACGCCGGGGGTATCGTAGGTCCCCTTGAAAAATACAAGGTCGCCCGGTTTGACCTGCGCCGTCGAAACAGGGGTGCAGAGATTGTAAAGGCCTTGTGCGGTCTGGCGGCCCACGTTCCAGCCGGAGTGATTCAGCACCCACGAAATGTAGCCGCTGCAATCAAAGCTGGTGCTGGGGGAGCTGCCACCCCACACATACGGGTAGCCGATGTACTTCGTGGCTTCCTCCATCATGGCGGCAAACCTATCATCCTTTAGTGCTTCCGGGGGAATATCGTAGTAGGTGGGCTGCTTGATGGTGGACGCATTGGGGTACTGCGCTTTGCCAAACAAATCCGGCCGGTTGCCCAGTGTGCGCATATAGAGCGAATAGGCACTGAGCTGTTCTTCGGTCAGTACTTCCACGGGTAGGTGGGACAAATCTTTGTTCTTCAGCTTGACCGTGCAGATGTAGTATTCATACGGTTCTTGATAGGTGATAACCTGCGGCACACCATACGGGCCAATAATGACCATCATTTTTGTGCGGTAACGTATCTGCATGGTCACAGTCTCGGTCAGGATATATTGCTTTTCAAAGAGCATTTCAAGTTCACTCTGCACCTCGGCCAATGTAAAAACGCCATCATGGAGCGCGGACAAAATCGAGATCAGCACATAGGGGTCATGCTCGATTTCGTCCAGATAAAAATGGTATTCATCGTAGTTGTGGGTGGCCTCGTAGGTGTCGAGATACCGTTGCAGTTTTTGTTCCAGCTTGGCGTAGGCTTTCTCTGCACCCAGCATATCCTTGTCCTTGGAAAAGTAAGAGGATGCCGTCACGCCGGTTCCAGCGGTGCCCGCCATCACGGTGCAGGACTGCAAACCCGTTATCAGGAGCAGAGCCAGCAGACCGAACACCGCCACGATCAGAATGGTTTTCCAGTTCTGGGCCGCAAATTCGGCCACCCGTTCGCCGCCCTCGGCCGCCAGCTTTGTTACCCGGAAACCGTTCTCTGCGGTGGCGGCTGCACCCTGCGCGGCGGCTTGTCCGGCCTGCCGTGCAGCTTTGGCATACTGCTGTTTGATACGCCGTTTCTGCCACATCCGGGAAATGGGGTTGCTGGCCGCCTGTGCAATTTGCGGATTGTCCCGCAAGGATTTCTGGTAAAAGTATTCTGCATTGGCAGACATGAGCTGACGCTCTGCCTTTTCCACGGCCTTGTAGGGCTTCATCTTGTGGTGCCGGATGCCGCTGCGGATGACCTTGGCGGTCTGATGCTCCACCAGTTCTTCACCCTTGTGGCCACCCTCCACACCCACATTTTCGTGTTCGACTTCATGGATTTTTCCGTGAGCGAACAGCAACGCTTCCGATAGCGGGCGGCTGGCCGGGTTTGGTTTCAGGCTTGGTGGGCCTTTGTCCTGCTGCTCAAAGCGCAGGGTGGATTTTGCCTTGCCGTTGGCAGCATCATAGACTCTTTCCTTGACCGGGACACGCTTTTTCGGCAGAGCGGCGCGGGCTGAATCCAGCTTGTCAGCCTTTGCATCCGCTTTTTGAATAAACGGCTGCAACGCCGGGTCTGCCCGTTCTTCCTCGGTCAATTCCAAACGGGCAGCGGAACGGTGCAGGCCATCTTCGCTTTCGGCGGTGGCCGCTGTTTCTGCTGCCTTTTTCGCTTTCTTTTTATTTTTATGCCCGTCCTTGATGTCCTCGGCCCGTTCCAGAATTTTTTCGGCCTTGCCCTCGGCATCCGTGGAGTAGTCCTGTTCCGCTTCCCGACTGGAAACATTCTCTACAGTGCCGTCCGCTTGATTTTCCACCACCAGACCGTCACGGGTCATGGTCTGGGTGACTTTGGCTTTTGCCTGCAATTCTTTCAAAGTTCTTCACCTCCCATCGGACAGCGGCCCGTTTCGATGTCTGCAATGTATTTGAGAATCGGGAACACCTGCGGCGGCGAAACCGCATTGCCCAGCGTTTTCATCCGCTTGCTGCGGTTCGGCACCTCTTCGGTCAAACGCGGGATGTCGGCGGGTTCTTCGGCCCAAAGGGAATGTCCGTCCATTTGCGCGGGAAACCCATCAGCCACTCTACCCAGTCCGGGTTGAGGTAGGGCTTTTCCAGCGTGGTGGGGGTCATCCGGTAGACCACATGGGAAAGCCGCGCCGTCCACGCTTTGCCATCCTTGTTCATCTTGCGATAGCTGCCATTCGCAGAGATTTGGATGTCCAGCCCCTTGCCCACATCCCCGGTGTCGCTGGCAAGGGGTGTGGGAAGCAGCGGAGCCGATGATGAATACCCGTTTCCGTTCGTGCCACGCGCCAACGGCAGCAGCAGGTAATACGAAAACCCGAACATCGTAACCTGCCTGCTCCAAGTCAATGAGCGTTTTGTCGACCCCCATACGGAGGAAGCCAGCAACATTTTCTCCAAGCACCCAACGGGGCTGCAATTCCCGGATAACCCGCAGCATTTCGGGCCAGAGGTAGCGTTCATCGTGGAAGCCGCGCTGCCTCCCTGCGGTGGAGAACGGCTGGCACGGGAAACCACCTGAAATGAGGGTGACGGTGCGAAGTCCTGTTTTTTCAAAGAAAGCCTCCTTTGTTACGGTGGTGATGTCCTGAAATCGGGGCACCTCCGGCCAGTGGCTTGCCAGCACAGCGGCGGGGAAGGCTGCCCACTCGCATTGACAGACAGAGGTGAAACCCGCTGCTTCTGCGGCTAGGTCGATGCCGCCGATGCCGGAAAACAAGCTGAAATGTGTTAGGCTCATAGCTCCACCACCTCGTTGAGCCGGGTGGTCATGATCTTATAGAGCTGGGTGTTTTTCGGGATGGGGTTTGAGAACGGCAACACCATGTTCTCAAAAATCAGCAGTCCTTCGCCCGGTTCGGAATTGTCGATGTACTTCTGCTGGTCTGCGGAGAGGTTCAGCCGTTCCGAAAGGATTTTGCGGTCGCCGGATGCCTGATTCAGCAGCGTGATGAAGTCGCTGTTTTCCAGAATGTTTTCAATCTCCGGGGAAGAAAGAAGGTCTTTCACATTCTGGGTGGCGCCCGTGGGCACACCGCCCCATTTGCGGAAGCGTTTCCAGATTTCTGCGGAATACGCAGCGGTCTGTTCCTCTTTCAAGAGCAAGTGGAACTCGTCTGCAAAATACCATGTAGCCCGGCCTTGGCTGCGGTTCTGGGTGACGCGGCCCCATATCTGGTCCTGAATAATGAGCATCCCCAATTTTTTTAACTGCTTGCCTAACTCTTTGATGTCAAAGGCCACGAGCCGGTTGTGGATGTCCACATTCGTTTTGTGGTTGAAAACGTTCAGCGAGCCGGATACATACAGGTCGAGTGCCTGCGCCACCCGGTCCGCTTCCGGCAAGTGCTGGTCGAGCAGGGCTTGGTGGAGGTCAGACAAAATCGGCATATTCTCCGGGCTGGGATTCGCCAGATAGGGGCGGTAGATGGCTTTCACGGCACGGTCTATCACGGTGCGTTCAATCGCTTCCAGACCTGTTTTGCCGCCCATGACCAGCTCACAGAACGACAGCACAAAATCCGACTTCAAGGCCAGCGGGCTGTCATCTTCGGAATAATTCAGGTTGATGTCCAGAGGATTCACGTAGTCCTTGCTGGTGGGCGAAAGTTTGATGACCTGCCCATGCAGCCGCTTGACCAGCGGATAATACTCGGCCTCTGGGTCTGAAATAAAAATATCGTCAGCAGTCGTTAAAAACACACTGACGATTTCAGACTTGCAGCTCATGGATTTGCCGCTGCCGGGCGTGCCCAGCTTCAAGCCGTTGGGACACCGGGCCTGCTTGCGGTCCAGCATGATCATGTTGTGGGATTTTGCGTTGATTCCGTAGTACATGGCCGCACCGCTCTGGAAAAGCTCCTGCGTGACAAAGGGCACGAACACCGCCACGTTGGAGGTGGTAAGGCTGCGCTGAATCTTTATCTGGTTGATACCCAGCGGAAGGCTGGATACAAGGCCCTGTTCCTGCTGGTAGTCCAGCCGGACAAGAGAGCAGTTGTACTTCTGCGCCACGCCCGCCGCTTGGAACACATCGTTGCCCAGCTTTTGCTTGGTGTCGGCCACGTTCAGCACTAAAAAGGTCAGCATGAACAATCGCTCATTTCTTGTTTGCAGCTTGTTCAGCAGCTTTTTGGCGTCCTCGCCGTAGGTGGCAAGGTCGCTGGGGAGGATGTCCATGTCGTACCCGGAACGGACAGCCTTTTTCTGCTCCTGAATCTTCATGGCATCAAGGTCTGTTATCTTCCGCTTGATGGTTTTGATGGCCTCGGTCTGGTCGATGGCCTGCACATGGAGATTGACGAGAATCCCGCTTTCGGTTTTGAGGAAGTCGGCCAGCATTTCGTCCGAAAGTTCCGGCGCAAGGATTTGTAAAAAGCTCACAGCTCCATACTTGCCGCCCAAACCAAAGGTTTTGGCCGTACCGAAACAGAGGGAGGACGGGGCCACAAAATCCTTGGTAGACAGGCCGGAGGGTGCCAGCCAGTCCCATTCAAAGCGGAACGGTTCGCAGTCCGGGTGGAAGATGCCGTGCAGCACCTCCAAACGCTCCTGCCCGTCCATAACGTGTGCCACACAGCCCATGGTCTTGAAGTAGCCCAGCAGGTCAAGGCCAATGCGGGTCAGCCGAGCCCGCGCCGTTTTCAGGCTGTCGGCCTCGATGGTGAACGTCAGGTACTTGGTTTTGACAATGCCGTTGTTTCCGCTGGCAAGCTGCTTTTGCAGGATGGCGGTGTACTCGGCGCGGATGTCGTCAAAATCATCCCTCTGCGGTGCAATCTCAAAACTTTTTGCGTACTGCACCGGGTCAACTTTGCGATTCAAAAACGAAAGCTGCACATGGATGGAGGCATCCACATAGTTGTAGAGGTCGCACAGGTGTTCAAAGATGGCAGTTCGGGCCTCCGGCTGGGCCAGCTGATAGCTGATGTCCTCAAAGGTAATGCACTTGGAGAACGTGCGGCGGTCAATGCGGCACACACCGTCCGGGTAGATGGCCTCATACGGGATGGTGGCCTGTGCCGTGCGGAGCTTGCCGTCACCCTTGTACTTGCGGATGACGGCATCAATTTCTTTTTTCTGGGCGCGGGTGAGCTTTTTGGGCTTTTCGGTTTCGCGGGGTATCGTTTTTCTGGACAATGGCCTTTACCTCCTGTTCCATTTGGTATTGCCGCACAAGGGCGGCGTAAGCATTGTTGGTCTGATAGGGCCTTTCCTTGGGACGGATAAAGCAGCACTGAATCATTTGCTGAATCACTACTTCAAGGGGCTGGCCGTGCCGCTCGAACAGAGCGAACAGCAGCCCCGGCAGCATGGCAAAAATCATCAGCAGGGCCGCTGCACTGTTGGAAAGATAGTTCCGGGCCAAAAAATAAAGCGGTCCGCCCGTTAAAAGCGCACCGCCGAAGCAGACCAGCTGCCGCTTGGTCAGCCCGAATAAGACTTTGGATTTTACGTGGGTCAAATCTTTGGGAACGGTCACATACGCCATTCAAACGCTCCTTTCTCAATGGGCACCAAACACCGACTTGCTGATGCTGCCGGTCTTGAACAGACAGAAACAGAGCAGAACGGTATAGCCCATGCAGCCCCAGATAGCCCCGGCAATGTCCGCTGCACCTGAAATGTTGCGTATCAGCACCGCATAGATGCCCACGACAATCATAATCAGGAACGCTTGGAAGCCTAACGCCAAAAGCGATTTCAAATAGTTCTGCCCGGTGCTGCGCCACTCGCTGCTGCCCATGGTCGCCAGCGGGATAGGCCCCAGTGCGGTCACAACGTAAATCTCAATCATGCGGCCGTAGGTCACAAGGAAGATGCAGATGGAAAGGATGTTCATGGTCAGGCCCACCACAAGGGTCTGGAACCACAGGCTGAGCAGACTGCCAATGGTCATGCTTTCCAGCTGAAATTCCAGTCCGGGTATCAGGCGGTCAAAGTGGATGGATGTTTCACCGATGATAACGCCGGAACTTTGATTGACAACGCTCTGGGTGGCATCGAACACGCCCATGACGATGTTCCATGTGTTGCTGACAATGAGGATGGCAAAGGCAGACTTGAAAATCCAGCGGAAGAACATGGAGGTGTCAAAGTCGTGCATATTGTTCTTTTCGGTAATCATCTGGATAAGCTCATGGCACATCACAAGGGCAAGGATGGCCGCTGCAATGGGTAGCACTACCGTTTCGGAAAGACTGCGCAGCATATTGAAAATGCCGCTATTCCATGCCTGCGGGGTAGAACCGACATCCGAAGCGATTTCGCCCACCTTGGCGTTCACGTTATCGAACAGGCCGGAGAGGTTGCCCGTGATGCCATCTATCAAAATGCCTTTTATCCATTTCTCGATGATCTCACTAATCAAGCAAAGATACCTCCTTTCCCGCGCCCTCCCATGTGAGCGGGAGAGCGCGGTGGGGTCTCAAAGGTGGATGTACGGATAAGTTGAGGTTAGCCCAGCAGCCCGGACAGCAGCGGGACAAGGGTCACGCCGATCAGGCAACGCCGCCGCCCGCGACCAGCTGCTTCACGCCCTGGCTCTTGCTGCCGGGGTTATCCTGTCCATAGCCCTCCAACAGGTTGATGCCACCCCAGACACACAGGGCACCGCCCAGACCGACCACAATCGTCTGCAAAGTATCAACTGCGCTGTTGAAAAATTCCATAAGGTCCTCACTTTCTGCCGCTTGTTCTGCGGCACTCAAAAATTTTTCAAAAAATGCCGCCTCATTCGGCGGCTGCATCTTCATCCGACAGGTCGATTTCGTACAGGTCAAAACTTTCGTCCTGTGCGACTACCTGCTGCCGTTTCCGGCGCAGGGTGGATAAGAACCTGTCCACCTCAAAGGTATTCTTTTTGTCCGCGTCTGCAAGGTACTTGTAGTGCGGGTGCTTTGTAATGTCGAACTTCTCCGAGAAGAACGGCCTCACGCCCCGCAGCTGCAAAATGCACCTGCCGCCGTCCATGATTGCGATTTCGTCCTCTGACATCAACGCCTTTCCTAATTTTTGATAGTTCAGTCCGTGGGAGGTTTGAGAACCCCGGTTCTCGCTGGTGTTGAAACTGTCGATGGTCTCTTTCCCCAGCGCATCGGAGATCTCTTTGGCATTCTTGCCCCGCCCACTCAAAAAGAGAACAGAATCGCAGTTGTCCGAAATGATTTCGGCCGCATCCTTGTAGATGGCTTTTAGCTGCGACTGGCTCTGCAAAATGATGGATGCCGAGATTTCCCGGCTGCGGATGGTGGCGATCAGCTTGTCGAAGTTGGGAATCTGCCAATGTTGGCGAACTCGTCCAGAATCAGCCGTACATGGACAGGCAGTCGGCCACCGTATTTATCATCCGCACGGTCACACAGCAGGTTGATAAGCTGGCTTTGAAGCATGGCAAGAATGAAGTTGAAGGTGGTGTCCGTGTCGCTCATAATCAGGAACAATACCGTCTTTTCATCCCCGATGGTGTCCAGCTCCATTTCATCGTCCTCCATCAGTTCACGCACTTCCCGGATGTCAAACGGGGCTAAACGGGCACCGCAGCTTATCAGGATGGAGGAACGGGTCTTGCCTGCCGACAGCAAAAACTTTTTGTATTGCCGGACGGCGAAGTGGTCCGGGTCTTTCTGTTCCAGCCGTTCAAACATGAGGTCCACTGGGCTTTGAAACTCCGGGTCGTCCTCGCGGGCTTCACTGGCATTTATCATTTCCAGCAGGGTGGTGAAGTTCATTTCTTCTGCCGGGGCCTCATACCAGATGTAGCCGATAAGCGCGGTGTAGAACAGCCGTTCCGACTTCACCCAAAAATCTTCTGCTGATTTTTCACCCTCGCCCTTGGTGTTGGCGATAAGGGTATTCACCAGTTTCAGCACGTCCTTTTCCGAGTGGATGTAAACAAAGGGGTTGTACTTCATAGACTTGGAAAAGTTTATCGTGTTCAGGATTTTCACCCGGTAACCCGCCCGCTGGAACATTTGGCCTGTTTCGAGAACCAGTGTGCCTTTCGGGTCTGTGACTACGAATGAGGTGGGATAATCAGACGTGGGAAAGCATTGCATGAGGTTGGGCTTGACGTAAAACCGCGTCTTGCCGCTGCCGGAGCCGCCAATCACCAGCACATTCTTGTTCCGGGCCGTCTTGGGGTCTTTGGGCCGCCCGGTCATGGTCAGGCGTTCGGTCTGGGTCAGCAGGATGTTGTTTTCAAACTTGGGGTCGATGTAGGGGGCAATATCCTTGGCGGTGCCCCACCGGGCAGAGCCGTATTCTTCACCCTTGCGGTACTTCTTGGCGTTCTTGCCCTTGCTGTACACAATGAGACGGACAGCCACCGCCCCAACAACGCCCACACACAGGTCAAACGGGTGCAGGCTGGGCAGCGGGCTTGCAAAGGCGGCGGAGATGCCGCTCGTTAGGTGCAGCAGCTTGGCCGAAGCATCCGCGCCCGCCGACAGACGGTACGTCTGCCCGCATTTGGCAAACAGGTACACGAACAGCAGATATGGCAGATTCAGCACCAGCAGTTTTTTTAGTTCAGGCTTCATCGTTCCAGCTCCCTTTGCTTGATTTTTTCTTTCGCACGTTTCGGCTGCTGGGCCGCTTTCTGCTTGGCTGCGGTCAGCACCTTGCGGATGGAGGGCCGCTGCTCCTTGGAGAGCGTTTTGGCTGTGAACTCCCGGAACGCCTGTTCCAGATTGTCCGTATCCTTGGCCTTGAAGATCACGATGTAGTGGGGCGGCTGGGTGGTCTTGTCCTTACGCAAGGTGAAGTCCACGCCGTACTTCTTGGCGCAGGGCTTGAACGCCCCGATGTTCGCTTCCGTGACTTCAATGTTGGTCAGGGCCGCGCCGTGGGCTTTCAGCTGTTTCAGGCTTTGCTTGCCGTGGTGCAGCTTTGGCCCCTTGGCCCGGTGCTGCAAATATTTTTTCAGGGCAGCTTGCAACGCTTGGGCGGTGAGCTTGCCCGTTTTCATGGACAGGGCAATAGTTTTCTGGGTGACTTCTTCCTGCAATATGAATCCCTCCTTGTTGCAGAAAATTCAGAGCGGCAGCTAGGGTGGAACCACCAGCCGCCGCAGGTAAAGTGTTCTCATGGATGGGTACTCCTTTCGGTCAGGTGTTGGGCGGGCGTCCCCAATCGGGCTGTGCCATGTCGTGCGCCACAAGGGACGCATAGTAGCTGTTGATGGTGCTGGGGGCGTTGAACAGCATGGCCCGCAGGTATTGCTTGATGTTGCGGACTTTGGTGGTGTTGTCCCGCAGGCAGTCCATGACGAACTCGATGTGATGGCTGTCCAGCTTCAGGAATTTCGCCTTGACCAACTCTGCCGGGTAATCGTCCCCGGCCACCCGGATGGACTTGCGGGAAGTGCAGACCGTTTCCAGCAGGATGTCCACGATCTCGTCCAGCTGTTCCCGGTCTATCCGGGGATTCTGGGTGAGGGTGTCATACTCGATGTTCTCCAAAATCAGGTCCCGGTAGATTTGATAGGCCGCTTCCTTTCGGCTTCCTGTCCGTTCCGGCGGCGATGCCACTGTCTCGTCCTCGTCCAAAGGCAAGGGGTTTGGGGAATGGATAGGAATGGAATCGGTATTTAATCCCTCTTTCTTTTGTTTTTCTGTAATTAGTTTATCTTTATTTAATTGCATTGGATTTTCCAACGTAGGGTTTTCCTGCGTGGGATTCTCCAACGTTGGATTTTCCAATGTAGGTGAAACCGATGCAGGAACGGGCTGCGGCAGCTCGAAAATCACATAGTCTGCACCGCGCAGCCGCCCTTTCTCGTCCCGTTCTCTGGAACGCTGGATGTATCCTGCCTGTTCCAGTTCCCGGATGGCCTGCCGTATCGCGTCTATGCTTTCCCGGTTGATACGGGCCAGTCCTTGCAGGGTGTAGTCCCAATCTTCCGGCAGGGAGAGCATTTGGGAGAGTAAGCCTTTGGCTTTCAGGGACAAGGCCCGGTTCCGCAGATGATGGTTCGACATGACCGTATAGCCGCTGTTCTTTTCTACCCGAAATACTGCCATTTCACGGATGCCTCCTTTCGTTGCAAACAAAAAAAGCAGCGTCCATTTGCTCCCGGTGATGGGAGAAGTGAACGCTGCGCGTACTTGATAATTTTTAGGTTGTGTGGTATATAAAAGGCAACTGGATTTCAAACACAGCTACCCATCGGGGTGCGATACAAGCAAGTTGCTATCCGATGACCTCAAAAACAAATTGTAATACGATGGTTTTCAAAAAATGCTGTATCACTACTCGCACCAACAAAAAACGCTGTGGAATCTCTCCACAGCGTTTTTCTTTTGCTTATTTTTACTTGGACAGCTTGCTCTGTGCCTTCTGCTCAAAGCGCTCCTTCGCTACGATAGCGCGCTGATGCGTGCCCTCACCGATCAGGCCTGCCTCATCATATGCGGCAACCTTGAAGGTGAGCATCTTGCCGTTCGGCGCGATCTCGGTCAGCTCGGTCTCGATGCGGACTTCCATGCCCTCCGGCGTAGCGGCAACGTGGCTTACGTTTACCAGCGTGCCGACCGTGGTCTTACCCTCTTCCAGCTCACTGGCTACGCTGCCTGCTGCAGTGTTCTCGATAGCTGCGATCATCATCGGGGTGGCAAACACGGATACCAGACCGCTGCCTACATTGCATGCCAGCTGATCCTTGGTTACGGTGAACTTCTTCTCGCCCTTAATACCAACCTGCATTGGAATCTCTCCTTTTTTCTATAGTAAGATAAATTACTTTCTGCGGATCTCAGTCATGCCGCCCATATACGGCTGAAGCGGCTTCGGGATTGCAACCGAGCCGTCCTCACGCAGGTTGTTCTCGAGGAATGCGATCAGCATACGCGGAGGTGCAACAACGGTGTTGTTCAGCGTGTGTGCGAAGTACAGCTCCTTCGGATTCTCCTTGCTGCGGACACGGATGCCCAGACGGCGAGCCTGTGCGTCGCCAAGGTTGGAGCAGGAGCCTACCTCGAAGTACTTCTTCTGGCGCGGCGACCATGCCTCTACGTCGCAGGACTTAACCTTCAGGTCAGCCAGGTCGCCGGAGCAGCACTCGAGCGTACGAACCGGAATGTCCATCGAACGGAAGAAGTCAACCGTGTTCTGCCACAGTTTGTCATACCACATCTTGCTCTCTTCCGGCTTGCAGACAACAACCATTTCCTGCTTCTCAAACTGGTGAATACGGTATACGCCGCGCTCCTCGATGCCGTGTGCGCCGACTTCCTTACGGAAGCACGGAGAGTAGCTGGTCAGGGTCTGCGGAAGGGTTTCCTCATCGTTGATGGTGTCGATGAACTTGCCGATCATGGAGTGCTCGGAGGTACCGATCAGGTACAGGTCCTCGCCCTCGATCTTGTACATCATGTTCTCCATTTCCTTAAAGGACATAACGCCCTTAACGACATCACCGTGAATCATGAACGGCGGAATGTAGTAGGTGAAGCCGCGGTCGATCATGAAGTCGCGTGCGTAGGACAGGATGGAGGAATGCAGACGGGCAATATCACCCTTCAGGTAGTAGAAGCCGTTGCCGGAGGTGCGGCGTGCAGCATCGAGGTCGATGCCGTCGAAGGACTCCATAATATCAACGTGATACGGAACCTCGAAATCCGGAACGACCGGATCGCCAAACTTCTCAATCTCAACGTTCTCGGAATCGTCCTTGCCGATCGGAACGGACGGGTCAATGATGTTCGGGATGACCATCATACGGTTCTTGACTTCCTCAGCGAAGGTCTTTTCGTCCTCCTCGAGCTTGGTCATCTCGTCGGCCATTGCCTTAACCTCGGCCTTGATCTTCTCAGCCTCTTCCTTCTGACCCTTAGCCATCAGACCGCCGATTTCCTTGGACTTCTTGTTGCGCTGTGCACGCAGCTCGTCACAGCGGGTCTTGGCTGCACGGTACTTCGCGTCAAACTCGATGACCTCGTCAACCATCGGGAGCTTCTCGTCCTGGAACTTCTTCTTGATGTTTTCCTTTACCGCATCCGGATTGGTGCGGACAAATTTGATATCCAGCATTGTATCTATATCTCCTTTTACATTATATACGTGTTATTCTTCCGTGTCGTTCGGCTCTGCATCCTGCGCTTGCTCAGCCTGCTCCAGTGCAGCTTTGACCGACTGGAACAGTTTGCTGATGTTCTCATCAAAGCCATCCTCGCTGCTGCCCAACAAACGCTCCTCGCTGTATTTCGTCAGCATTTCGTCGCAGGTCTTGCGGGCATCCGCGGTCTGCTTAGCCGCCAGAGAAACGCCGATCTGCGCAAGGTACTGATACACCTCACGCTCCTCCATACGCTGCTCGGTCGCGCCGACTACATCGGTTGCCGCCTGCTCGCTGTCCAGCGTCTTGCGGACCTTATCCAGTGCAGTGTTCTGTATGTCATACTGCTTCTGCAAATCTTCCACTTTCTGGGTTGCGCCCTGTGCCACGGTCTGCTGCTGTGTCAGCTGTGAGCTCAGATTTTCGACCTGCTTATCCGCACGCGACTGCGCCACATAGCTGATCAGGATCAGCGCAATCGCTACAGAAAACAGTCCGACGATATAAAAGGTCAGCGTGGTGCGGCTGAGCTTTTTCTCCGGCTTGTTCTGTTCCGGCTGCTTATTCTGCTCGTCCATTGCTTGCCTCCTTTATACACGCAGGTTTCGGAGTGCTTCACTGAGCCGCTCCAAATCCTCTGCGCCGTAATATTCCAGCGTCAGCTGGCCGCTGTGCTTTCCCTGCTGGATGCTGATCTTGCGTCCGAGGGCGCCCTCCAGCTCCTTCTCCAGCTCGGCAATGTAGTCCACGGAAACCTCGGGCGACTGCTCAGGCTTTTCGACCGGTTTTTTGTTCATGCGCTTGGCCAGCGCCTCCGACTGACGGACCGACAGGCCGACCATCTGTCTGGCTGCCTCTACGCGCTTATCCGCTTCGTTTACTGCAAGGACTGCCCGCGCGTGACCGCCGGAGATTTCGCCTTCGCTGACCATCGTCCGCACCTCGGTCGGCAAAGCCAGCAGACGCAGTGCGTTCGCCACTGCCGAACGGGACTTGACCACGCGCTTGGCAACCTGCTCCTGCGTCAGTCCGAACTGCTTCATCAGACGCTCATAACCTTCGGCTTCTTCGATCGGGTTCAGGTCCTGCCGCTGCAGATTTTCGATCAGTGCCAGCTCCATGACCTCGTTTTCCTCAGCCTCAAGCACCATCGCAGGAATGTCTTCCAAACCTGCCTGACGTGCTGCACGCCAGCGGCGCTCACCTGCAATGATCTGGTAGTAGCCGTCCTTCTCGCTCTTGCGCACCGTGATTGGTGTGATGACACCGTGCAGGCGAATGCTCTCTGCCAGCTCGTCCAGAGATACCTGATCAAAGACCTTCCTCGGCTGATCGGGATTCGGCTCGATTTTTGCCAAAGGCAGGTTTTTTGTGCCGTTATCCAGACTTTCTTCCATTAAATCGCTGGTATCACTGCCGAAAAGGTTGGACAAGCCGCCGCCCAGACCCATTTTTGCGCCTGCCATCAGCTTCTCCCCTTTCGGTCATTTTTCTTCAGAATCTCGTCCGCGAGAGCCAGATAAGCCTCTGCGCCGCGGCACATTCTGTCGTATGCCGTTATGGGCTTGCCGTGGCTCGGCGCTTCACTCAAACGCACGTTGCGCGGCACAACAGCCGAAAACACCTCGCCCGGGAAGTGCTTTTTCACTTCCTCAACCACCTGAATCGACAGATTGGTGCGTCCGTCAAACATGGTCAACAGCACGCCTTCCATCACCAGCTTGCGGTTGAGCGCCTTCTTTACCATGCGCACGGTCGTCATCAACTGACTCAGACCTTCGAGCGCGTAATACTCGCACTGCAGCGGCACCAGAAAGCTGTCGGCTGCACACAGGCAGTTGAGAGTCAGCAGACCGAGTGACGGCGGACAGTCGATAAATACATAGTCGTAATCGTCCTTCACCTGATCGAGTACGTTTTTCAGACGATACTCTCGGTCGGACATTCCAATCAAATCCAACTCAGCGCCCGCCAGATTAACATTCGCGCCCAGCAGATCAACCCACTTAGTCGATACGATGGCGCTCTTGACATCCGGTTGGTCGGCTACGATCAGGTCGTAAATCGAGGTTTCCAGTGAGCGCGGATCCACGCCAAAACCGGAGGTTGCATTGCCCTGTGGATCGAAATCACACAGCAGAACGCGCTTTTCGCGCTCCGACAACGCTGCCGCGAGGTTGATAGCGGTTGTAGTTTTTCCCACGCCGCCCTTTTGATTGGCAAACGCGATAATCTTCCCCATAGTCATTTCCTCTCGTCCATGGTTTTTTTCTACGGATTTCATTATATCACATTGCACTTTTAATTGCAAAGCAATCGCAGTATTTTTACAGCTGTTTCACGTGAAACATCAAGTATTTTGCCGTTTTACAGGATACAACTGGTAAATTAACCGGCTTTTGTTTCACGTGAAACAAAAGAGAGCCGTTCGGCTCTCTTACCTTATTATATATACTTCTACACGCTTTCCGACTTTCTCCAACTTTACCCAGAAGTGCTGTCCGTAACAGCACGTAAAAAGATCGCGCGACACTGTCATGTCGCGCCTGCGTAGAGTAGCTGACATGTGTAGCAGTACATTATCTGTGAACTGCGAATAGTCTACGAAAGTCATACAAGAGTAATCCAACTGCCGTTCCCCTTTTTCGCAGCAGTTGCCGCTCTCCGATTTTCGCCGTGCTTCCTAAAGGGAAAGGGGTGCTTCACAAGAGGGTGGAAACCGTAGGTGTCTACCCTCTTGTGCCCCTGCCGGGCAGGCAAGTCAGGTTCGCTTCACAAGCGACCATTAAATGTTTCACGTGAAACAAAATCCGCCCTCCTGTGGAACAAAAGTGTTCACGTGAAACATCAGCTTTTTGCGTGCGGAATATTGATTGTCAGCGTAATCCCATCCTCGTTTTCCTGCCGGTCTACGGTTGCACCGATTCCGGCGTCCACCATCACGCCGACCGCCCGATTGAGCGTATTCAGGAAAAAACGCACATCCTTAATAAGCCGCACAACATTATCCTTATGCGGCGGCTCGGTCAACTCCGGATGCTTTTTCTGCTCCAGCAGGTTCTCGATATACTCCTCCGATCGGCTGACGTTTAATTCGTTCTCGATAATATAGTGTGTGGCGTTCATCCGTTCCTCGTCATCACGCAGACGCAGCAGACAGCGCGCGTGCCGCTCTGTAAGGTTCGCACTGCGAATCAATTCCATATTTTGCGGAGAAAGCCGCAGCAGACGCAGCTTATTTGCCACCGCAGACTGTGTTTTCCCCACTTTGCGCGCGGCTTCCTCCTGCGTCAGTCCGTACTGATCAATCAGACGCTTGAAGCCATAGGCTTCCTCGAAAAAATCCAGATCACGCCTTTGCAGGTTCTCCACGAGCGCAATCGCCGAGGAATCTTCGTTATCCGCCGCAATCAGCAGACACGGTACATCGTTAAGCCCCGCAACACGCGCAGCGCGCAGCCTTCTCTCCCCTGCCACCAGCTCGTAACCGCCTCCGGGCGCACGCCGTACGGTCAGCGGATTGAGTACGCCGTACTGCCGAATGCTCTCTGCCAACTGCGCAATTGCCTCCGGATCAAAGTATTTCCTCGGCTGATTGGGATTGCGCGCAATCTCACTCACGCGAATACGCCGCAGCGTGCGATCCTCTTTTCCGGAAACCAGTGTTAATACAGACATCATGGTCAACCACTCTCCAATTCGTCTTATCGTTCATTTTATTCGCGTTTATCTCTGCCGCACCACCAGCAGAAATGTCGCCCTTGGTAATAGATTACCATATAATTACATATTGACAAGTAAAATCGACCGCGCAATCTGCAAAATTCGACGAAAACATGACAAATTCTACCTGATATCTATATTTTCCCCTATTTTCGGACAAAAAATACCCTCTGTAATTTTCCGTACAGAGGGGTACTTTCCGTATATTTCTCGCCTGATTTACAGCGGCGAAGTCTGTATTTTCTTGAAGCGGCGCGGATACTTTTCCGGTGTTTCCTGCGTTTTCTGCAGGCGCACGATGGCGCGGGAAACCTCACCGAACGGCACAGTGTAGTGCAGCACTTCAGCGTCCGGCGCACCGAGAACCGTGCGGGCGTTTGCCGCTGTTTCAACTTCCTCTGTGCAGTCTTCGGCCTTCATGGCGAGGAACGCACCCCCGACCTTGACCATCGGCAGCGCCAGTTCACTCAGCACGCGCAGATCGGCTACCGCACGCGACACCGCAAGATCAAACGTGCCGCGGTTGTCTCTGGCGTAATCCTCCGCACGGGCATGCACCGCCGTAACGTTGGTCAGGCCCAGTTCGGCGATGACTTCATTTAGAAAATCAATGCGCTTGCGCAGTGCGTCGAGCAGCACAAACTCGGTCTGCGGGCACAGAATCGCCAGCGGCATGCCCGGAAAACCGGCTCCCGTTCCCACATCGAGCACGCGTCCATCCTGCGGCATATACGGTGCAAGTGCCGCGCAATCGAGGAAATGCCGGGTCACGATTTCGGTCGGATCGGTAATGGCAGTCAGATTCATAACCTTGTTTTTCTCGCGCAGAATCTCGGAATAACGCAGTAAGTTGTCCGCTGCAGACGGACACTCTGCGACGCCCAGCTCGCGCAGACCGGCGGTCAAAAGCTCGCGTTCGGTCATGCCTTTTCCTCCTTTTTATGGGTCTCGATGTAGATCATCAGTGCCGTGATATCCGCCGGTGAAACGCCCGAAATACGAGCCGCCTGACCGAAATTCAGCGGCTTGACGGCGTTCAGTTTCTGACGTGCTTCCAGTCGCAGCGAGTCCACCTCGTTGTAGTCCAGATCGAGCGGCAGCGGGCGGCTCTGCAGCTTGCGGTACTGCTCCACATCGCGCATCTGGCGCTCGATATAGCCCGCGTATTTGACGCGGATTTCCACCTGCTCACGGATAACAGCGGGCAGCTCCGGACGCTCAGGATCGAACATTGCAAGGTCCGCATAGCTGAGTTCCGGGCGGCGCAGCAGGTCGATCAGCTTGCAGCCCGCCTTGAGCGGTGTGGAGTTTTTACCCGCAAGAAAGCCGTTCAATTTATCGCTCGGCGCCACGCCGACCGAGGCTGTGCGGTCGATCTCTGCCTGCACTGCTTCGTACTTTTTACGCACCTTTTCGCCGCGTTCCGGCGAATTCAAGCCAACTCGAACACCGATCGGCACCAGACGTTCATCTGCGTTATCCTGCCGCAGAAGCAGGCGGTATTCCGAGCGTGAGGTCATCATGCGGTAGGGTTCGCTCGTGCCGCGCGTCACCAGATCGTCGATCAGCGTACCGATGTAGCCGTCCGCACGGTCGAGTACAAGCGGCTCCTCACCCTTGATTTTGAGCGCAGCATTGATGCCCGCAACCAGTCCCTGCGCGGCCGCCTCCTCATAGCCGGACGAGCCGCAGAACTGGCCTGCGCCGTACAGTCCGGGCACCTTTTTAGTCTCGAGCGTCGGCCGCAGCTCCAACGGATCAATGCAGTCATACTCGATGGCATACGCCGGCCGCATAATCTCCGCGTTCTCCAATCCCTTGACCGAGCGCAGCATCTCCCGCTGCACGTCGAACGGCATGGACGACGAGAAGCCCTGCACATAGACCTCCTCGGTGTCCAGACCCATCGGCTCAAGGAACAGCTGGTGGCGCGGCTTATCCGCAAAGCGCACCACTTTGTCCTCGATAGACGGACAATAGCGCGGTCCCACGCCCTCAATCTGGCCGCCGTACAGCGGCGAACGGCTCAGATTTGCGCGGATGATTTCATGTGTTTTCGCGGTCGTATAGGTCAGATAACACACCGCGCGGTTGTCCGGCGGGTGGTCGGTCTCGAACGAAAACGGGATGATCTCATCCTCACCGGCCTGCTCCGCCAGATCGGTATAATTGATTGAACGGCGATTGATGCGCGGCGGCGTACCCGTCTTAAACCGCTGCAGCCGCAGTCCCAGACCGCGCAGCGACTCGGTGAGCGGCTTGGCTGCCGCCATGCCGTCCGGACCGGATTCACGGGTATACTCGCCGATGATCACACGTCCGCCGAGGAATGTGCCGGACGCAATGACAGCCGCCTTGACCGGATGTCGTGCGCCGATGGCGGTAACAACCGCGGAAACGGCACCGTTCTCCACCTCAACGGAAACGATCTCGTCCTGCATGAGGAACAGGTTTTCCTGCCGCTCAAGCGTGTGCTTCATATACTCTCTGTATTTAATGCGGTCGGCCTGTGCACGCAGCGAGTGCACTGCCGGTCCCTTGCCGCGGTTGAGCATGCGGTACTGGATGCAGGCCGCGTCAGCCGCACGCGCCATCTCACCGCCGAGCGCATCTATCTCGCGTACAAGGTGTCCCTTAGCTGTGCCGCCGATCGCCGGATTGCACGGCATATTGCCTACGGCGTCCAAATTGATCGAAAAACACGCTGTTTTTGCACCCAAACGTGCTGCAGCCAGTGCCGCCTCAATACCGGCATGACCGGCGCCGATCACCGCTACATCAAAACTCTCCGCCGGAAAAACCGTCATTGGCGCTCTCTCCCCTTTCAAAAAATTCCTGTGATTTCGGTTGTGTGAAACCTGTGCGTAACTGTTGATAACTCTGTGGATACTGTTGATAACTTGTGAGTTTTTGACCATATTTTTATACGCACAGTTTTATTTCCGTTTTATTATTACAATAAGTAGTTAAATATAGGGCAATTTTCCGGGTTGTCCACTATATCTCGTATACCGCCGGATAGAAGTTGTGCACAAGTGGTTTTTACCTCATTTTTACCTGCGGACATACAGTATATATCATACACGATTTCAGCATAAAATAAAAGAGGACGTTTGCACAGATTGCAAACGTCCTCTCTGAATTTTAAGTGCAATTTCTCTTAATAGCAGCTGCAGCTGCATCACTTTCCGACGCAGAAGTCGCTGAAAATGCGGGTAACGACCGCATCGGTCACGGTTTCGCCGGTGATCTCGCCCAGTGCGGTAATCGCGCCCTCGGCATCCATCACGACCGCATCCGGCGTCATACCGGATTGCGCCGCATACAGCGCTGCTTCACAGCGTTCGGCAGCACGCGCCAGCGCCGCCGCCTGTCTTGCGTTAGTGATGAGTGCACCGTCAAACGCACCGTCGCCCAGACCCACGGTTCGCGGGATAAGATTGAGCAGCTTATCCAGTCCGTCACCGGTTTTCGCAGAAAGCGGCACGATATGCAGGAAGTGCTTTTTCAGCAGCTTTTCATCCAGCTGCTGCGGCAGATCGACCTTGTTCACAACCGCGATCGCGCGGTGGCCTGCCGAGCGTGCCAGCACGAGCATATCCTCGTCACTGATGGGCTTGGAGCCATCAAACACAGCTAGGATGAGCGAGGAAGCCGAAGCCTCCGCCATCGCCCGGTCAATGCCCGCCTGCTCCACCGGATCGTCCGTGTTGCGCAGACCGGCGGTGTCGGTCACGCGAAGCAGAATCTGTCCGACCTTGACATTCTCCTCGATGAGATCGCGGGTCGTTCCCGGAATATCGGTCACGATCGCCCGCTCGCGGCCGAGCAGCGTGTTCAGCAGCGTGGACTTGCCGGCGTTCGGCCTTCCGAGGATAACGCACGGTACGCCTTCTCTAAGAATACGGCCGCGCTCATAGCTTTCCGCCATGCTGTACAGACGGCTTGTCGTGCGGTGCAGCAGTGCTGCGGCGTCCTCGAACAGCACCGGATCAATGTCCTCGTCCGGGAAATCCACGACCGCGTGGAAATGCGCCACCATGCCGAGCAGCTCATCGCGCATCTGCTGCACGGGAGAGCCGACCGCGCCCATGACCTGTGCCGCCGCATTCTGCGCCGCCTCTGCGGTGCGCGCGGTGATCAGATCATGCACGGCTTCAGCCTCAGAAAGGCCCATTTTGCCGTTTAAGAAGGCGCGGCGGGTAAACTCACCTGCCTCTGCCTGCCGCACGCCCTGCGCGAACAGAGCGTCCAGACCGGCACACAGCACGGCTGTCGAGCCGTGGCACTGCAGCTCCGCCATCGTTTCACCCGTATAGGTGTGCGGTGCATGCAGCGCGACAGCGTAGCAGCAGTCGATCACATTACCGGACTTGTCCGTCAGCGTGCCGTAAACCAGCTTCTGCGAGGGTGCTTCCGTAAGCGGCTTGCCGTTCTTCGCCTGAAAAACGGCATTTATCGCTTCGATTGCGCGTTCACCCGACACGCGGATCAAACCGATCGGTCCGCCGGAGGAGGAAATTGCGGCAATCGTATCGTTCATAACGAATACCCCGATTTAACCGCGGTCGCGGTTGCGATAGCTGTTATCCGGCGCAATAACAACGCGGCGACCCGGCTCGGTGCCGGTCGAATAGGTGGTCACACCGTTGAAGTCCTGCAGCGCGGCATGGATGATGCGGCGCTCATACGGGTTCATCGGCTCGAGCGTCATGGAGCGATGCGCCTTAACGACCTTCATCGCCATCTTGCGGGCCAGACGCTCCAGGCTTTCCGCGCGCTTCTCGCGGTAGTTTTCGGTATCGACAGACAGACGAACGTGCTCATCCAGTGCATTATTCAGCACCAGAGAGCCGAGGTACTGGATGGCATCCAGCGTGTCGCCGCGGCGGCCGATGATCGGGCCCATATCCGGACCGGAAATCTCCAGACGGAGCTGGTCGCACTCTACCTGAGGCAGGGTCTTAACCTGACCCTCAACGCCCATCTTTGCCAGCAGACCGGTTACAAAATCGGTAGCCAGCTTTTCCGCCTGCTGCATGCCTGCTTCGGAAACCGGGATCAGCTCACGCTCCTTGGGAACGGACGGCGTGATCGGACGGTCCTCACGCGGGCGGCGCGGACGGCGGTCACGGCCATTGCGGTCGCCGCGGTCACGGCGCGGACGGTCGCTGCGCTCACGGCGCGGCGGACGCTCAAACTCCAGCTTTTCCGGTACAAAATCTGCCGGAGCAGCCTTTACCAGACGAGGCGTGTTATCATCCGTGGTGATGGACAGCTTCTGCGGCTTCTCAGCGGGTTTCTCTTGCTTCGGAGCCGGCTTTTCCGCCTTGACAGCAGGCTTCTCCTGCTTCGGCTCAGCCTTGGGAGCGGGCTTGCGCTCCTCACGCTTTACCTCCGGCTTTGCCGCCGGAATATCCGGTGCTTCATAGGTCACGCGCACGCGTGCCGGCGTTGCGCCGATACCCAGAAAGCCCTTTTTGCCGATCTCGAGTACCTCTACCGATACATCGTCGCGCTCCAGACCGAGCTGCTTGAGGGCATTCTCGACTGCTGCGTCACGGTTTTCACCGGTAGCCTCTAAAAACTTCTGCATGATTTACTTGTCCCCCTTTTTGTTCTTTGCGTTCTGGGACTGCTGCTTCTGTGCAGCCTTGTGTGCTTCACGCTTGGCCTGCTTCTCTGCCTCGATGCGGGCACCTCAGCAGCCTGCTTGGCCTCCTGCTTGCCGCGGAGCGTCTTGGTGAGGATGATCTCCTGTACGCAGGTAAATACGTTGTTGAAGATCCAGTAGATGCCGATCGCACCCGGAAGGATGAACGCAAAGTACAGCGACATCAGCGGCATCATAAAGTTGAGCATCTTCATCTGACCTGCTGCCGCAGAGTTCTGCGTGCCCTGCATCTTCTGCATGATGTAGGAGGACAGGAATGCGGTCAGACCGGACAGAATCGGGATGATCCAGATAATGCTCGGATGAGAGATAGACGGCGTATCAGCCAGATTCAGACCAAAGAAGTGGAAATCCAGCGGGAAAATGGTCTCGCCGCTCTGCAGGCAGTTGGTAACAGCATCCGAGAAATGGCCGCTTCCGTCCACGAAAGCGTTCAGCTTCTCGGCGATCAGGATCTGAACGGTGTAGTTTGCGCCCGCAAGCTGATCCAGACCGATCATCTGCGCCAATGCGATAACTGTCTCGCGGCTCAGGCCGACGATGTACTGCAGCGGCTGCTGAACCGCGTAGTACAGACCCATCATGATCGGCAGCGGGATGAGGTTGGGCAGACAGCCGCTCATCGGGCTGACGCCGTGCTTCTCATACAGCTTCTGCATCTCTTCGTTCAGCTTGACACGGTTGTTCGCGTACTTCTTCTGCAGCTGCTGGAGCTCGGCGTTCATCGCGCTCATGGCGAGCATACTCTTCTTGCTCTTGATGGTCAGCGGGATGCAGACCAGCTTTACCAACAGCGCGAACAGGATAACGGCGATACCGTAGTTCTGCACGATGCTGTACAGCCACTGCAGGAGCAGGCCGAACGGTCGAACGATCAAAATACCGAACAGTTTCGGATCTTTGATCAGGTTAGAAAGTTGATCCAGGGTCATAAAAACCTCCATGTTAAATTGTAAAATGACACAGTGAAAAGGATTTTGCAAAGCAAAATCCTCACTTTACCGCCGTAAGGCGGTATTTCATCGGAAATTCTCCGAATTTCCATAAATTTCGGGGACATGTGCCTCGGAATCTATACAAGAAAGAAAATCTGTGTGCCGCAGAGCGACGCGCAGATTTTCGCCCGGGACATATCCGCGTTTGACGTGATATGTCCTTCTCGTCCGAAAGCATGGTTTCGGACGAATAATTAAGGAACCGGGTCATAGGGTCCTCTCTTAGAGAAAGGATTGCAGCGGCAGATGCGCTTAAACGCCAGCCAGCCGCCCTTGAGTGCACCGTATTTCTCGATGGCCTCGATCGCATACTGCGAGCAGGTCGGGATATACCGGCAGCAGGGCGGTTTGTTTGGAGAAATATACCGGCGATAAAACCGGATCATCGCCAGCAGCAGCCGCTTCATGTCCGAGCTGCCGCAACCTTGTTGTCCTTCAAGGCACGCAGCAGCGATTTTTCGATTTCCTGATAGCTTGCGCCTACGGCCCGTACCCGTGCGACCAGCACAAGGTCGATGCCGTCGGCAAATTTGTCCTCGTTGAGACGGTACGCCTCACGAAACAAACGCTTGATGCGGTTTCTTTTCACCGCACACGCCAGCTTGGCGCTGACGGTGAGTCCCAGCCGGTTGTAGCCGAGCTTGTTCCTGCGGCAGTAGATCACAACGTGTTTTCCTGCCGTGGACACGCCACGATGATACAATCGGCGGAATTCGTGGTTTTCCTTTAAGGATACTGTTTTTTTCATCTTCTGATGCTCCCGTTTTTTCCTGATGCCCTCGAAAAAAACGTATTTTTTCTTTGCATCTGATGGTTTGCAAAGCTGATTTTACTGTTTCGTTCGTTTCGGTCAGTAAAATCCGAACCTGAATACCGTATTTTCGCTGCATGGACTGCACCCTAAACAGAATGACACCGCTTCAGACAGCGATTGCTGGAGTGGTGTTGCCCGTAAACGAAAAAACGAGCCGCACGAATGCGGCTCGTTACGAACTCTTTTGCGCCGCTGGCGCGAATTTTCAGGAAGTCTGAATACTCCCTTTACAGGCTGTCATTAAGCAGACAGCTTAGCGCGACCCTTAGCGCGACGGCGTGCAAGTACCTTGCGGCCGTTGGACGTGGACATACGCTTACGGAAGCCGTGCTCCTTGGAGCGCTGACGCTTCTTCGGCTGGAACGTTCTCTTCATAACTTTGTGCACCTCCCTGTTCTAAAATTTACAGATGGGCACCGGCATAGGTCCGGCGCAAGACGCGGGCATATGCCGCTGCCTGTCTGCATAATAGGATACGATATTTATTATCCTATATAGGTTCGATTTTGTCAAGTATTTTTTCCGACCCTCGGAACGAATTTCAGCAGTTTGCACAGGTTGTCAACATGTTGTGGATAAGTAGAAACATATGCTCAATGGCTTGCGGAATCTCGGTTTTCGGCAATCTGCGGATTTTCGGATTTTCGCGGAAAATCCGTCTATTCTCGATGAATTTTTGCAGAAATTCCGCAGTTTTCATAAAAAACGCCGTGCATTTTTCCCAATCGGCTTTAATTCTCGATTTTTTTGACGTAAAAAAAGCCGATTTTTTTAAATTCCGCAAAGTAAATAAACCGGTTCGGCTGTTCAAAATCACGCTGCCACGCGGCACACCGCCGAACAGTTATCCACATCGACGCATTGAACTTGTGGATAAAATATGCTATTATAAAATAGAATCATTATCGACAGGAGGCGCCCTATGGCAAACAATATATTGGAGATGGCGCTCGAGCAGCTGGACTTCCCTCCTTCCACCATTTCCGCTTGGTTTGACGACGTAACGGTCGTTTCCTTTGGGGATAATCGGCTGGTGCTGCACTCTCCGGTGCCCTTTAAGAAAGAATTTATCGAGTCCAAATTTATCGCTCCTCTGCAGGATGTGCTGCACAACCTGACCGGCGACCCGATCACGGTCGTTGTGGTGACCGGCGAATACACCGCGCCGAGCACGAGCACTTCTCCGTATGACGACTACACATTTGAGCGTTTTATCGTTGGTTCGAGCAACAAATTCGCGCATGCGGCTGCACTTGCGGTTTCGCAGCGCCCGGCGGCAGAGAACAACCCTCTTTTCATCTACGGCAACTCGGGTCTGGGCAAAACGCATCTGATGTATGCGATCGCAAACGTGCTGCGCCGCACCCATCCAGAATACCGCATTATATATGTAAAGGGTGAGGATTTCACCAACGAGCTGATCACCGCCATCCAGGAAGGCAACGTACAGGCATTCCGCAACAAGTACCGCATGGTTGACCTGCTGCTGCTGGATGACGTGCAGTTCATCGCCGGCAAGGAGCGCACGCAGGAGGAATTTTTCCATACCTTTAACGCGCTTTATGAGGCAAAAAAGCAGATCGTGCTCACTTCTGACCGTCCGCCGAAGGAAATCAACACACTCGAGGACCGCATGAAGACCCGTTTTGAATGGGGTCTGCTGGCTGATATTCAGCCGCCTGATTTTGAGACCAGAATCGCTATTATCCGTGATAAAGCGGTCAAAATGGGCGTTGAACTGCCCGATGACGTATCCAACTACATTGCAGAGAATATTCAGGCAAATATCCGCCAGCTCGAAGGCGCAGTCAAAAAGATCAAGGCCATGCACGAGCTGATGGGCGAACGCATCACGGTTTCGCTCGCGGAAAACGCGATTGACGCGCTGCGCACCGAGAATCCGGGTCTCAATCCGACACCGGAGCGCATTATGGAAGCGGTAGCGAACTACTTCTATATCCCGGTCGAGCAGATGATCTCGCAGAACCGCTCCAAGGATGTGGCCTACCCGCGGCAGATGGCAATGTACATGATCCGGCAGGAGCTTGAATACTCCTTCCCCGATATTGCAAAGATATTCAAGCGCGACCATACCACCGTCATGCACGCCTGCAACAAGATCGAGGAGGAGCGCAAGAACTCCCGTGAGACCGAGGACGTCATCAAAAAGCTGCATAATAATATCCGCGGCGACGGCTGATCTTTACCGTGCATTCGTGCAAAACGGCTTTTCCACAGCCTAAAAATGCACAGCCTAATTATCCCCAATCAACCTGTGGATTCCACATGGATAACTCTGTGGATAAACAGTGGGGTTATTTTCACTGTGTATCGTTTATTTTTCATCCACAACCTCCTGTGTACGACATTTCCCGCGCCATACCTGAGGATTTTCGGGTTTTCCCCAATTTCCCCAGGTACTACTACGAATACTATATCCTATCTTTCTATTCTGTGTGATCTTTCTCGCCGCCGGCAATACCTGCTGAAAGCTGTTCGCGTGTCGAGGACACAGTCATTAAGAGGTGTGTGCCATCGCACAGTATTCGCCGATGCATATTTATAAATATGCAAACATTGCATAAATCGACTCTTTGTTTTATTTCCATTTTTGAGAGGAGCAACTATGAAGTTTTCCTGTGAAAAAGAAACCCTGCTGAATTTGCTCAACATCGCCTCCCGCGCAGTAACCGGCAAAAGCTCGATGCCGCTGCTCGAAGGTCTGCTGCTGGCAGCCGATGCAGACACTCTGACCATCACCGGCTACGATCTGTCCATGGGCATCCGCACGACCGCGCAGGTCGATGTGGTAGAGCCCGGCAGAATCGTACTGAATTCCCGTCTGTTCTGTGACATCGTTCGCAAGCTGCCGCAGGACGTGGTCTACCTTGAGACCGACGACAAGCTGATGACCACCATCAAGTGCGGCCGGTCGGTGTTCAACCTGATGGCCAGCGAGGCTGACGAATATCCGGCTCTGGCTGATGTGGCCAGCGACAAGGGACTCTCTCTGCCGCAGCCCATCCTCAAGAGCATGATCGCGCAGACCATTTTCTCGGTTTCGGATAACGAATCCAAGCCCATCCACACCGGCTGCTTGTTTGAAATCGAGGCAGCCGCCTGAACGTCGTGGCCGTTGACGGCTACCGCCTGTCTGTACGCCGTGAGACCGTCGAGGGCGTTCCCGATGATATGAAGTTTGTTGTGCCGGGCACGTCCCTGCGCGAGATCGAACGAATTCTGGACGATGATGACGATATTGTCGAGATTTTCCCGGATTCCAAGAACATTTTGTTCCGCATCGGCGGCACGACCCTCATCACCCGTCTGATCGACGGCGAGTTTCTCAACTACCGTGCGGCCATTCCGAAGGAGTTCGAGCACGAGGTTTCGGCGGATCGCCAGGAGCTGATCCAGTGCATCGAGCGTGTCTCCCTGATCGTGTCGGAAAAGCTGAAAAACCCGATCCGCTTCCACTTTGACGGCTCGTATGTGCAGATGTCGTGCGTGACCGCGATCGGCAAGAGTTATGACGAATGCCCGTTTGACGGCTCGATCGAGAACCTTGAGATCGGCTTCAACAACCGTTACATTCTGGAGGCGCTGCGCGCGGCCGGCGATGAGCAGGTGAAGCTGCAGCTCAAGGGAGCGCTCAACCCGATGATCATTTCGCCGATGGAAGGCGATAAATACACCTATCTTGTACTGCCTGTGAGACTGAAAGCCAATGACTGAAATTAAAATTGAAACCGAATTCATCAAACTTGATGCACTGCTCAAATTTGCAAACCTGGTAAGCTCCGGCGGCGAAGCGAAGATCCGCATTGCCGAGGGCGAAGTGCTGGTAAACGGCGAAATCTGCACCATGCGCGGCAAAAAACTGCGTTCCGGTGACACGGTAGAGCTGGACGGCGCGAAGGTCTGCATCAAATAAAATAAACACTATGTATGATAACGAACGCAATTTTGCGTGTCCGTTATCATACAAATCGCCTAATATGGAGAAGCCATGTACATCAAGTCGTTAAAACTGCAGAATTTCCGCAACTACGCGGACGAATCGTTTGCGTTCGATCCGGCGGTCAACCTGATCTGCGGCGAAAACGGACAGGGCAAAACCAACCTGCTCGAAGCGGCAGCGGCCTGCTCGACCATGCGGCTGTTTCGCACGGCTCAGAAAAAAGAGGGGCTGCGGTTCGGAGAGAATCATGCTTTCATCTTTGCGGATTTTGTCGCGCAGGAGCGCGATATTTCGCTTGAACTGCGGTTTTCCCGCACCAAAGCGATGGAAATCTATAAAAACGGTGTGCGACAGAAACGCCAGTCAGACACACAGGGACTGCTCAAAACCGTACTGTTCTGCCCGGAGGACCTGATGCTTGTCCGCGCCGGAGCGGCGGCTCGGCGTCGGTTTCTCGATACTGCGCTGTGCCAGATGCGGCCAAACTATGCGCGCTATCTCGAGGAGTACAACCGTCTGCACGAGCATAAAACGCGCATTCTGCGCGACAGTGAAGAAAAGCCTTCCCTGCTCTCCATGTGGGAGGATTTCTCGCTTCGCATGGCGCATATCGGCGCGCAGATTATCCGCTACCGCGCGTACTACTGCCGTAAGCTGCTCAAGGCTGCGGCCGCCGTCTATGCGGATATTGCGCCGCACGAGGTGCTCTCCGGTGTGTATAAGACCGTGTCGAGTGTCAGCGACCCGTTTGCAGACGCACGGACAATCGAAAAGCAACTCATCGACCATGCGTTCAGCCATAAGACCGCTGAGATTGCAGCAAAAAGCTGTCTCTCCGGTCCGCATAAGGACGATTTGGAGCTGTTGCTGGATGGCCGCAGTGCCGCTTCCTTCGGCTCTCAGGGACAGGTGCGGACCTGCACATTATCGCTTAAACTCGCCGAGCGTGAGCTGTTCTTCGACGAGGACGGCGAGTATCCGGTGCTGCTGCTCGACGATGTGCTCAGCGAGCTTGACCGCCGTCGTCAGGACTTTGTGCTCAACCGCATATCGGCGGGTCAGGTCATGATCACCTGCTGCGAGGACGGCATCTCGGAAAAGCTGCGTGCAGGCGCGGTTTTCCATATCCAAAACGGCAAAAAATCCGCAGAAACACACTAAAATCACATATTTTTACAAACTATTGCACGGCGGGAACAGATACCACCTCGAAATTCCCTGCCGTGCCCTTGTTTTCTTTCAAAAAAACAGAGAAATATTTGTTTTTCCTTAGGTTTAGGGTACACAATTAGTGAAAAAAGTGGTATAATTAAATCCAGTTAGTAATTAGGAATTGGGGTGTCGCGCACGGCGCGATTGTTGAAACGGATAGAAAATCCGCAGGACTTTAATTACGCATTACTAATTTCTAATTATTCCGGAGGAATAGAATGTATTTACATTTAGGTCAGGACTACATCGTGCCCTTGCAGAGCGTAGTTGCGGTGTTCGATATGGACACGGCGACCGCATCCAAGCGCACGCGCCTGCTGCTCGAACGCCTGCAGGACGAGGGACGGATCATCGAGCTGTACGACGATCTGCCGCGTGCGGCTGTGCTGTGCGAAAACGCCCTCGGCGAGACCCTGTACCTGACGCAGCTTTCTCCGCAGGCTATTCAAAGACGTGCGGAAAAGGGCTACGCCGTTTGATAATTGAAAATTGAGAATGGGTAATGGAGAATGAGGTTCGGCGCGGTGCGCTGTGATTTAATAAAAGCATAACCGCGCAAGGATAGCGGCATTTTCCATTTTCAATTCTCAATTATTTTGTTCCCGCAATTTCTGGAAAGGAAATTTAACGATATGAGTGAAGAAATCGAAATCAAGGACGAAGTGCTCGACCTGAAGGTTACCGAGACCTATGATGAAAATCAGATTCAGGTACTCGAAGGCTTAGAGGCTGTCCGCAAACGCCCGGGTATGTACATCGGCTCTACCTCGGCACGCGGTCTGCACCATCTGGTGTACGAAATCGTCGATAACTCGATCGACGAGGCGCTGGCAGGCTACTGCACGCACATCGAAGTTACGATTGAAAAGGGCGATATCATCCGCGTTGCCGATAACGGCCGTGGTATTCCCTGCGGTATTCACCCGCAGATGGGCATCCCAACGCTCGAGGTTGTACTCACCGTCCTGCACGCAGGCGGCAAGTTCGACGGTTCCGGCTACAAGGTATCCGGCGGCCTGCACGGCGTTGGTTCGTCGGTCGTAAACGCGCTGTCCGACTGGCTGGAGGCCGAGGTACGCGATGGCCATACCAAGCACTACATGCGCTTTGAGCGCGGTGTAACGACCGTCAAGATGCGCGATACGCCGTGTGAGAGCGAAACCGGCACGACCATCCGCTTCCACGCGGACCCGGAGATCTTCGAGACTACGGTCTACGAATACGATGTACTCGAAAAGCGTCTGCGCGAGCAGGCGTTCCTGAACGCCGGACTCAAGATCACGCTGCGCGACGAGCGCGACGATGAGCCGGTCGAGGAGGTCATGCACTACGAGGGCGGTATCCGTCAGTTCGTGGAGCACCTCAATCGCACGAAGACGCCGCTGCACGATCAGGTGATCTACATGGAGGGCAGCCGCGATACCTCGATGGCCGAGGTTGCCATGCAGTATACCGACAGCTACAGCGAGCTGATGCTGTCCTTTGCCAACAACATCAACACCACCGAGGGCGGTACGCACGAGACCGGCTTTAAGGCTGCTCTTACCCGTGTACTCAACGATTACGGCAAGAAATACAAGCTGCTCAAGGACGATGAGTCCTTCAAGGGCGAGGACGCGCGTGAGGGTCTGACCGCGATTATCTCGGTCAAGCTGCAGGAAGCACAGTTCGAGGGCCAGACCAAGACCAAACTGGGCAACAGCGAAATGCGTGCGCTGGTGGACGCGATGGTTTCCGAGAAGCTGATGACCTTCTTCGAGGAGAACCCGCAGGTAGCGCGCACCATCATCGAAAAGGCGCAGACCGCCGCGCGTGCCCGCGAGGCTGCAAAGAAGGCGCGCGAGATGACCCGCCGCAAGTCTGCACTGGATTCGGCTTCCCTGCCGGGCAAGCTGGCGGACTGCATTGAAAAGGATCCGACCTACACCGAAATCTACATCGTCGAGGGTGATTCCGCAGGCGGCTCCGCCAAGGAAGGCCGCGACCGCCGTCATCAGGCGATCCTGCCGCTGTGGGGCAAGATGCTGAACGTCGAAAAAGCGCGTCTCGACCGTGTTTACGGCAACGACAAGCTGACTCCGATGATTACCGCGTTCGGCGCGGGCTTCGGTGATGATTTTGACCTCGCAAAGCTGCGTTACGGCAAGATCATCCTGATGGCCGATGCCGATGTGGACGGCAGCCATATCCGCACCCTGCTGCTGACATTCTTCTTCCGCTTCATGCGCCCGCTGATCGAGCACGGCCATGTGTTCATCGCACAGCCGCCGCTGTTCAAGAACGAAAAGGGCAAGGATGTCCGCTACACCTACACCGAGGAGCAGCAGCGCGACTGCATCGCTGAAATGGGCGACAACGTGCGCGTACAGCGCTACAAGGGCCTCGGCGAGATGGATCCGCAGCAGCTGTGGGAGACCACCATGGACCCGGAGCATCGTACACTGCTGCAGGTTACGATGGAGGACGCGGCAGCCGCCGATGAAACCTTTGCACTCCTGATGGGCGAAAAGGTAGAACCCAGACGCGAATTTATCGAGCGAAATGCAAAATATGTAATGAATTTGGACGTATAAGGGAGAAAACTATGCTGTTTTTTGAAAATGATTACGGTTATGGCGCACACCCCAAGGTTTTAGAACATCTGGCACAGACGAATATGGAGCCGGTTTCCGGCTACGGCAACGATAAATTTACCGCTTCGGCGGCAGAAAAGATTAAAGCGGCGGCGGACTGCCCGGACGCTCAGGTGTATTTTCTGACGGGCGGCACACAGACCAACATGGTCGTTATTGATACGCTGCTCCGTCCGTATGAGGGCGTTGTGGCGTCCTCCTGCGGGCATGTGAACACGCATGAAGCCGGCGCCATCGAGTCCACCGGACACAAGGTGCTGACCGTTCCGCATAAGAACGGCAAGCTAGATGCGGACGATCTCCGCGAATATGTTCAGACCTTTTACGCGGACGCAAGCCATGACCATATGGTATTTCCCGGCATGGTGTACATCTCCCATCCGTCTGAATACGGCACGCTTTACACGAGAAACGAGCTGGAGCGCATTTCTGCCGTTTGCAAGGAGTTTGCCATGCCGCTGTTTCTGGATGGTGCACGCCTCGGCTACGGCCTCACGGCGGATACCGATGTGACACTGGCAGACATCGCAAAGCTCACTGATGTGTTCTACATCGGCGGCACCAAATGCGGCGCACTCTGCGGTGAAGCCGTTGTGTTCACGCACGGAAATATGCCGCGCCAGTTTGTCACGATGGTCAAGCGCCGCGGCGCAATGATCGCAAAGGGCCGTCTGAACGCGCTGCAGTTCGATGCCTTGTTCACTGATGGGCTGTACGAGAAAATCTGCGCACCGGCGGTCAAACTCGCCATCAAGCTGCGGGACGGTCTCAAAGCAAAGGGATATCGCTTCGCGATCGAGTCCCCCACCAACCAGCAGTTCATCATTGTAGAAAACAGCAGACTGCCTGAACTGAAAACCAAGGTAGTTTACAGCTTTATAGAGAAATACGACGCGGAGCATACGGTCATCCGTCTGACGACCAGCTGGGCGACGACCGAGGAGCAGGTGGACGAGCTTCTCAGTATCCTCTAAGCGATAAAAACAGTCGTTTTCGGCTGAAAGCCAACACTTTTGGAGGCAAAATTAAAATATGAGTCAAGAATACGAACAGCAGAAAATCATGCAGGTCGATCTCGAACGCGAGATGAAGAAAAGTTATATCGACTATGCAATGAGTGTTATTGTCGGCCGCGCGCTGCCGGATGTGCGCGACGGCCTCAAGCCGGTACACCGCCGCATCCTGTACGCCATGTACGAGGACGGCCTGACCTCGGATAAGCCCTACCGCAAGTCGGCAACGACCGTCGGTAATGTGCTCGGCCGCTACCATCCGCACGGTGACGCATCGGTTTATGACGCGATGGTGCGTATGGCGCAGCCGTTCTCGCTGCACTATCCGCTGATCGACGGTCACGGCAACTTCGGTTCCGTGGACGGCGACCCTCCGGCAGCTTACCGTTACACCGAGGCCCGCATGGCCAAGCTGGCAAACTACATGCTGGCGGATATCAAGAAAAACACGGTCGATTTCCAGCCGAATTTCGATGAGGAGCGCCAGGAGCCGGTCGTACTGCCCTCCCGCTTCCCCAACCTGCTGGTGAACGGCTCGTCCGGTATCGCGGTCGGCATGGCGACCAACATCCCGCCGCATAATCTTTCCGAGGTCATCGACGGCACCTGCTATGTCATCGACCATCCGGAAGCCGAGATGGACGAGATCTGTCAGTTTATCAAGGGCCCGGACTTCCCGACCGGCGGCGTTATCATGGGCCGCAGCGGCATCCGTGCGGCTTATGCAACCGGCCGTGGCAAGATCAAGGTTCGCGCAAAGACCGAAATTGTTGATCTGCCGAACGGCAAGAGCCAGATTATCATCACCGAGATTCCGTACATGGTCAACAAGGCGCGTCTGGTCGAGTCCATGGCAAATCTCGTCAAGGATAAGCGCGTGGAGGGTATCACGAATATCCAGGACCATTCCTCGCGTGAAGGCATGCAGATTGTGGTCGATATCCGCCGTGACGCGAACGCGCAGGTCATCCTCAATCAGCTGTTCACCTACTCTCAGCTTGAGGATACCATTTCGATGATTCACATCGCGCTCGTGCCGGGTGCGGGCGGCAAGCTGCAGCCGCGTGTGCTGACGCTGCGCCAGATTCTCGATCAGTATATCGGTTTCCAGAAGGACGTTGTCGAGCGCCGCACGCGTTTTGATCTCAAGAAGGCGCGCGACCGTGCACACATTCTGGAAGGTCTCAAGGTCGCAACCGACAATATCGACCGTATTATTGCCATCATCCGCGCTTCCAGAAACGAAGCTGAAGCCAAGGAAAACCTGATGGCAGAGCCGTTCTGGATTGATCAGATTGCGTTGCTCGGCATCGTGGACGGCTCGGAGCACTTCGAGTTCCACCTCGACGAGCCGCAGGCGCAGGCCATCGTAGATATGCGTCTGGGCCGCCTGTCCGGTCTGGAGCAGGAGAAGATCAACGACGAGTATAAGGATCTCGAGAGCCGCATTGCGGGCTTTGAGGAAATTCTGTCGTGCGATGCGAATATTCTTGCTGTTGTCAAGCAGGAGCTGCAGGAAATCAAGCAGAAGTACGGCGATGAGCGACATACCCGCATCGAAAATGTAGCAGATGAGATTGACATTGAGGATCTCATAGAGCAGCAGGACTGCGCCTATACCCTCACCCACTTCGGCTATATCAAGCGCCAGCCGACCTCGGTTTACCGCGCACAGCGCCGCGGCGGCCGCGGTGTTTCCGCAATGAGCACCCGTGAGGAGGACTTCGCAAAGGATATCTTCACCGCGTCCACGCATGACACCATCCTGTTCTTCTCGGATCGCGGCAAGGTTTACAAGCTGAAGGGCTACCAGATTCCGGAGACCGGACGCTCGGCAAAGGGTATGAACATTGTAAACCTGCTGGAGCTGGAAAGCGGTGAAAAAATCACCGCAATGTTCCCGATTCAGGAGTTTGCAGATGATAAGTTCCTGTTCTTCGTCACCCGTCAGGGTATTGCAAAGCGTATCGTGCTGAGCGACCTGCAGAACATCCGCCGCGCGGGTCTGCGTGCGCTCAACCTCAACGAGGATGACGCACTGGTTGACGTTCGCCTGACCGACGGCGAGCAGAACATCCTAATTGCCACCCACGAGGGCAAGGCCATCTGCTTTGACGAGAACGAGGTTCGTGCAATGGGCCGTGTGGCTACCGGCGTGCGCGGCATCAAGCTGGCTGAGGGCGATTACGTTATCGGCGCGGCGCGTGCCCGCAAGGACGCATATGTGCTCTCCATTACCGAGAACGGCTACGGCAAGCGCACCCCGGTCGAGGAGTTCACCGTGCATCATCGCGGCGGCGGCGGCATGATGCTGCATAACCTGACCGAAAAGACCGGTCTGGTGGCAGGCATCGCGGTTGTAGACAGCGAAAACGACGTTATGATCATCACCGATGACGGCGTTATCATCCGTACCGGCGTTGAGGAGATCCGCGAATGCGGCCGCGGCTCGCAGGGCGTTATCGTAATGCGCACCGGTGAGGACGTGAAGGTTATCTCGATTGCCCGCACGGACAAGGAGGAGGAAGACCCGGCAGAAGCCGAGGAAGAAACCTCTGAATCCGCTGAAAACGCAGAGTCCACCGAAGCAGCTGAAGAATAAACAGCAAAAGACGAGTCCGTTTGAACTCGTCTTTTTGTACCTGAAAAACAGAAAAACCGCCTGTAAAGGCGGTTTTTTGACTTATACAGTTTTACGCGGTAGCGACTGCAGTATCCTCGACCTGCTCGTAAACGATGCTGATGATAGACAGCACCACGGTAGCGGTAGCGATGCAGATATGCTGCAGATCGTCGTTGATGCCATGCGGCTTAGTCGAAGTGCGGTAAGCCTCGTGCATCGTGGAAATGCGGTTCACGAGTGTGTCCACGGTCGTGGGCGGAATGATGGGACTTGCCCATTTCTCAAACTTATCTTCGGTCATACGGCGGCGAATTACCAGTGCAACGCGCTTTTCATAAACATAATGTGCGAGCAGATTGTGCTCGTAGATATCGTCGTTGTGCGGGTAGGTGAAAAAGTCGGTCATGTAGTGGCAGATTTCGCCGAGATCGACCGACAGCTCGCGTCCGTTGGTACGCCCGATGGTATACTTGTGCGTAAAAGTGCGGATTTTTTCCATCACCTCATCCATCATAATGGACGGGTTATGGCGTTTGGTGAGGTAAGTACCGGTCAGATCCGGTTTCAGATTGCCGTAAATAAAGCCGCTCTGATCAAAGGTCACGCCGCAGGTCTGCTCAACGTAATCCATCAGCAGATTTGCAACGCGAATGTGGGATACGGAATCCATTTATCAGTCCTCCAAGACGGAACATATGTTAATGCTAACAGTAAATATTAAATTAACAATTTCTTAACACCCGAAAAGCATCCTCTCCGCTTTTCACGATTAAAGCTAGTATAGCACACTTTTTGCACATTGTCTCGCTTTTTTGAAAATTGTAACGCAAACAACACAGAATGTTAACAATTTTGCGGATTATCACAATTTAAGTTGCATTAAATTGGTTATCTTGCCCGGTATTGCTCGCTCTTGAATTTGATTTTGCCCTCAAGTGCCTTGCGCAGACGTGCACACATGGCTTCCCTGTCCTGATTGAGCGTGCCCGCCAGATTAACGTAGTTAGACGCGTGATTTGCACGGAAAACACTGCCCTCGGAGTCGATATGCTCGAGCAGGATGAGGGTTTCGTGCGCGATTTCAATCGGGTTCATCAGGTAGAAACGGCCCTCCTGCCAGTCGCGCATGAGCGGTGTCGGCAGCTCAAACAGCAGGGTCAGCAGGCCGATGTACTCTGGCTTCATGCGGGAGAGTGCTCCTGCGGTCTTGATGGCGTGCTCCTCGCTCAGCTCCAGCGAGCCGAGACCCGCAATGCAGGTAACGGACAGCTTCATGCCGGCTTCCTTGACCATCAAACCCGCACGAACGATCTCATCGGCGGTTTCGCCCTTGTTGATGCGGCGCAGTACCTCATCCGAGCCGGATTCCAGACCCAGATAGATCATCTCCAGACCTAAATCGTGCAGCATGTTCAAATCTTCCTGCTTTTTGCACAGAATGGACGCTGGAGAGCCATAGCTGGTAACGCGCTCACACTCCGGAAATACCTTCTTGATGTAGCGCAGGATTTCTGCCATGTGCTCGGGACGGCACATCAGCGCATCACCGTCTGCCAGAAAATACGGCCGACACGGCGGTACATGCGGCGTGCCTCGTCAAAATCTGCCTTGACCTCCTCCAGCTTGCGTACGCGGAAACGCTTTTCCTTGTACATATCGCAGAAGGTGCACTTGTTGTGGCTGCAGCCGATGGTGACCTGCACAATTAGGCTGTATGCCTCAGAGGGCGGACGAAAAACTCTGCCTTCGTATTCAATCATGGGTAAAAACTCCTTATTTTAGCTATTTGGATAAACAAAACGGACGGAGTATTCCGTCCGTTTGCTGGTAACATTGGGTTAGTCCTCTTCGGCTTCCGGCTCTTCCTCGGCCTCAGCCTGCGGCTCCTCAGCCGCCGGTTCAGCTGCCTTGGGCGCATCGTCAAATGCGTCCTGATATACCGAAGTATCCGCACACTCCTCTGCGCATGCGCAGGAGGCACAGTCGGACTCGGCACGCATCATTTCCTCCAACTCATCCATGGCCTTCAGTTCAGCCTCGTGGTAAACTTCCTCTTCACGCTTTTTCTGAAGCATGACAAGCGCTGCGGTAGCACCGGCTGCACAGGCAAGGCTGGTCAGCAGCAGACCTGCTTTCACCTTGGTAGAATTTTTCACGGTATCCACTCCCTCTCAAATGATGCGGAACTATTGTCATAATAAAAATCAATTAAACAAAATACAGCGTAAATGCCGATTAAGTGCTTTGCCTATACTTTACCATACGGACGGAGCAAAGTCAATGCTAACGGCACATTTAGCCGAGCTCATAGGCGCGCTTAATGCATTTATCGCAGGCTTCCGACACGATTCCGTACAGATCGCGGTCCTCAAGCACCTTCATGCCCTCAATGGTGGTGCCGCCGGGCGAGCACACCGCGCGGATCAGCTCTGCCGGCGTCTTATCGCGGCGCAGCAGCATTTTGGCCGAGCCGATCATGGTCTGACAGATGAGCGTCAGCGCGTCGTCCTCGTTGATACCGTGCTGCTTCGCGCTCTGCACGAACGCGTCCGCGTAGGCATACAGGTACGCCGGAGCCGAACCGGCATACGGAATGACCTCGTTGAGCATGTTCTCCTGCTCAAACGTGACGGTAACGCCCATGGTGTTGAACAGTTCACAGAGTTCGGACAGCTGCTTGTCGGTTGCGGCCGCATTCTTAACCAGCTGGGTTGCGCCCTCGCCGAGCATAAGCGGCGTGTTCGGCATCACGCGGATCATTGCGGTGTCCGCGCCGAGCGCACCCTCCAGCTTGGCGAAGGTCACGCCTGCGGCAATGGATACGACAAGCGGCTTTTCTCCTTCAAATTTCGCCAGATTCGGCAGGATTTCGTCAAAATTCTGCGGCTTAACGGCCAGCAGCACGATCTCGCTTTCTGCGTAGACCTCGGTATAGTCACCTGTGACGGCGTAGCCCTTGGCTGCATGAGCGGCGCGTTTTTCCTCGCTGCGGTTGAACATCAGAACCTGCTCAGGCGTGAGACGGCCTGCGCGCACTGCGCCTTCTGCGATAGCGGTACCCATGTTGCCGGCACCGAGAACACCGAATTTGTATTTTTTCATGTCAATACACCTCGTTTATGGTTTATTTTCATATATGCTTAAAGATAGAGAGCAGCCCGCTCTGCGAAAGGAATGCTGCCGTTTCTTTCAAATTATGGCAGATAAAACAATCATATCTGATAAAAGATATTATAGCACAATGGACTTTTCCTGCAAACAGCTTGTGAAAAACTTTCGGATATGGTACAATAAAAATACTTTTATTTCATTATGGCTGTCATTTCGGACAGGCTAAAAGATATTGTATGTAAGGGAGTAAAACACAAAACATGGAACAAAAAAAGAGAAGCAGCTTCTCCAGCCGAATTGGTTTCGTGCTGGCGGCGGCAGGCTCGGCGGTAGGTCTGGGCAACCTTTGGCGATTCCCCTATCTGGCGGCACGGTACGGCGGCGGTATTTTCCTGCTGGTGTATCTCATTCTCGCGCTGACGTTCGGCTTTTCGCTGATGATTACCGAGATTGCCATCGGACGAAAGACCCGTCTGTCTTGTATCGGTGCGTACAAGGCGCTTGATAAGCGGTTCGGATTCCTCGGCTGGCTGGCGGCGTTCGTGCCGTTCATCATCACGCCGTATTACTGTGTTATCGGCGGATGGGTTATGAAATACCTGTTCACCTTTATCAGCGGCAACGCACTGGAGGCGGCCGACAACGGCGGATTTTTCAGCAGTTTCATTGGCTACGATGCGGGTTCGCTGTCCTCGACGATTTTCAGCTTAAATGGACCGACCCCGTGGTTCATCCTGTTCGTGCTGGCGACCACCATTGTCGTTATCTTCGGTGTTGAGAAGGGTATCGAGAAGGCGAGCCGTATCATGATGCCGATTCTCGCCATTCTGGCGATCGTTATCGCAATCTACTCACTGACCATTCCGGGTGCACTGCAGGGCCTGAAATATTATATTCTGCCCGATTTCTCGCAGTTTTCGGTATCTACCGTGCTTGGCGCGATGGGACAGATGTTCTACTCGATGTCGCTGGCAATGGGTATTATGATCACCTACGGCTCCTATATGCAGAAGGAAAATCTGCTTGAGCACTCTGTCACCCAAATTGAGATTTTCGACACGCTGTTCGCGTTTGTGGCCGGTCTGATGATCATTCCGGCGGTTATCGCGTTCAACGGCGGCGATCCGTCTCAGGTAAACAGCGGTCCGGGTCTGATGTTCATCACTCTGCCGATGGTATTCGACTCCATGAAGTTTGGCACCATTATCGGCGCAGTATTCTTCCTGCTCGTGCTGTTTGCGGCGCTGACCTCCTCCATTTCGCTGATGGAACACTGGTTTCCGTGCTGATGGACAAGGCACACATGAAGCGCAAGACGGCTACCATCGTTATTACGGTAAGCTGCCTGCTCATTGGCATGCTGTCCTGTCTTGGCTATGGTCCGTGGGCAACGATCACCGTTATTGGCATGCAGTTCCTCGATTTCTTTGACTTTATCTCCAACTCCGTGCTCATGCCGATCGTGGCGCTGCTCACCTGCATCCTGATTGGTCATGTAGTCGGCGCTAAGGTCATCGCAGACGAGGTAAAGGAAGGCGCTGGTTCGTTCCACCGCGAGAAGCTGCACCGCGTTATGGTGCGCTGGGTGGCTCCGGTGATGCTGGCAGCGATCCTCGCTTCCGAGTTGGCAACCAAGGTATTCCACCTTTTCACTATCTAAAGGCAACACCGCACAATTAAAGCCGCGGCTCCTTGCGCAGGCTCCGGTCGCGCTGCCGCGGCGCTTTGCGGAAATTTTGCGCCCTGATTTTGGCTTCGGTTCCTTGCGCGAGTTCCGTCCGCGCTGCCGAGATTTCTTGCAATACGGCAAGTATTGCTGCAAATTCGCGCCTCATCAGTACGCAAAATTTGATCGCAAATCGCTCTTGTTCAATTATGCGGTATTGCCTAACACTCTCACAGGAGAAAACCAATGAAAACTGTAACCATTTACACGGATGGCGCGTGCTCGGGCAATCCGGGTCCCGGCGGCTGGGGTGCGATCCTGCAGTACGGCAAGGCGGAAAAGGAGCTTTCCGGCTCCGAGCCGTCCACCACGAACAACCGCATGGAGCTGCTCGGTGTAATTACCGCCCTCGAGACCCTCAAGGAGCCGTGCTCGGTCGATCTGTATTCGGACAGCAAGTATGTTGTTGACGGCATTACCAAGGGCTGGGCCAAGGGATGGCGTGCGCGCGGCTGGGTTAAAAGCGATAAGAAACCTGCAAAAAATCCGGAACTCTGGGGTCGTCTGCTCGATCTGCTGGATAAACACGAGGTGCGGTTCCATTGGGTCAAGGGGCATGCGGATAATCCATATAACAACCGCTGTGACGAGCTTGCCGTCGGCGAGTATCAGAAGTATAAGTAAGGCTGTCGCGAAACTACAGTTTCGCCGACAAGCAGGAACGGACCGTGGGCCGTTCCAAAGTCGTCCGAAAGTTCCTATACAGAAACTTTCTCCCTCCAGAAGTGTAAAAACCGAGATACATGCTCCCGGTTTTTACGAATTTGCGAAGCAAATTCTATTTTACGCGCGCTACAGCGCGAATTGGATGGAGCGACAGGAATATCCACTCTTTAGACAAACTGAACACCTTCTTCATATTTTGTGAAGAAGGTGTTATTTTTTGCGTAAAAAGGTCTCTTTTACGCCGATATAGAGTAAAACCACGCCGAAAGCACGCCGCAGCAGATCGGTGTCCACTCTTGCGGCAAGCAGCGCCGCAAGCACGGACGTCACCACGCCTGCCGGTACGCAGCATTTGACCGCTTCCCTTTCGATGAGTCCGTTTTTGCGGTGCGAAATCAGCGCTGCAGGCGCACACGAGAGAAAATACAGCAGGTTGATGCCGCCCGCCTGATACTGCCCTGTCCCTTTAAAAAGTGTCAGATACAGCAGCAAAAGTGATCCGCCGCCAATGCCGAAGCCGCTTAAAATACCGGTCAGCAGACCGATTGCGACCGCAAGTACCGCGCTCACAGCAGCAGGACGGCACGGATGCCGCCATAGAGAATCAACACGCCGAATGCACGGCGCAGCCAGTCCGCCTTTACCCTGCCGAATAGCTTTCCGGCCAGCACGCCGCCTGCCGCGCCGCCGAGCAGATACGGCACCGCCTGCCCAATCGGCAGACCGCCCTTTAGCCAGTAAATCACCGCTGAGACCGCGCACAGCGGGAAAATTACCGCGACTGAGGTTGCAAATGCGCGCTTCTGCTCCATGCCGCACCAGGAAATCAGCAGCGGTACGAGAAATAACCCGCCGCCCGCCCCGAAAAATCCGTTTGCTGCACCGGAAAGTGCACCGGTGACCGCATATTTTACTGAAATTTTCATAAAAGAAACCCTCCGGTGACAGTTTGCACCGAAGGGCTTGCTTTTATGTGTATTATTTGTCGGCTTCGCGCTCGCGTTCCTCTTCCTTTTTGAGCTTCTGCTCGTTGGCGTAAACACGGTTCTGCAGACGGCACAGCTCCTGTGCAAGCGGGTCCGGCAGGTTGACCTGGTCGAGTGCATATGCCGGAGACGGACCGACACGCTGACCGGCAATCTTGACGACGCGCGCTTTGATGCCGACAACCGTGGAATCCGGCGGAACCTCCTGCAGTACGACAGCATTCGCGCCGATACGGCTGTTGTCACCCACCTTGAACGGTCCGAGAACCTTCGCGCCGGTCGAAATGAGCACGTTGTTGCCAATGGTCGGATGACGCTTGCCGGTGTCGTGACCGGTACCGCCGAGCGTTACACCGTGGTAAATCGTGCAGTCATCACCAATCTCGGCGGTTTCACCGATAACGATGCCCATGCCGTGGTCAATAAACAGGCGTTTGCCGATCTTGGCGCCCGGGTGGATCTCAATACCGGTCATATGCCGTGCAAACTGCGACAGTGCACGCGCAAGAAAGAAATGCTTGTGTTTGTACAGCCAATGCGCCTGACGGTGGTAAAACAGGGCATGAAAGCCCTGATAGAGCAAAACAACTTCCAATGTGGTGCGTGCTGCCGGGTCACGGTCCCGGATCGAGCGTGCATCCTCGAGCAATCCCTTAAAAATCATAGTATCCCTTCCAAACTTTAGGGGTATAAAGCAGTATATGCAATCGGAAGATAAAAGGTTCCGACAGTCGTTTATGATACTTGCATAAACGAACGATAGTATCATTATAGACTCTTTTCGGTGAAAATTCAAACACTACGTTGAATTCCGTGAAAAAAGTGGTATAATGTAAGAAGATTATGCTGAACGAGGTACGAAAATTATGAAAATTACTGTCATGGGACTGGGGTATATCGGCCTGCCGACGGCGATCACGCTGGCTGAGGCCGGTTTTGAGGTCTGCGGCTTTGACGTAAACAAAAATACCATCGAAACCCTGCAGGGCGGTCATATCCATATTGTAGAGCCGGGTCTGCAGGAAGCCTTTGAAAAGGCTGTTGCACACGGTCATCTGCATTTTTCCGAAGAGCTTGGCAAGTCCGATGTATTCTATATTTCGGTTCCGACGCCGTTTTTTAAGGACGAGAACGGCAGCCACAAGGCTGATTTGCGCTTTGTAGAGTCTGCAGGCCGCATGGCAGGCAAGATGCTCGAGCCGTCCAATCTGGTCATTCTGGAGTCCACCGTGCCGCCGCACACCTCCGAGATGCTCGCACGCGTACTGAGCGAGGAATCCGGCATCCCGATGAATGAGATTCACGTTGCACATTGTCCGGAGCGCGTTATCCCGGGCAACATGATGTACGAGCTGAAGAACAATGACCGCATCGTCGGCGCCCGCACGCCGGAGGCTGCTGAAATGGCGGCATCCATCTACGAGAAGGTGCTTGAGAAGGGTGTTGTTCACAAGACCGACGACCTGACCGCCGAAATGTGCAAGCTGACCGAGAACACCTTCCGCGATGTCAACATCGCTTACGCAAACGAGCTGTCCGTCATCTGCGACAAGATGGGCATTGACGTTTTTGAGCTGATCAAGCTGGCAAACTGCCATCCGCGCGTTAACATCCTGACCCCGGGTGTCGGCGTTGGCGGCCACTGCATCGCAGTTGATCCGTGGTTTATCTACGAGCAGTTCCCGGCGGAGGCAAAGGTTATCCTTGCGGCACGCGAGCGCAACGAGAACAAGCCGCACTTCGTCGCTGACAAGGTTGTAGCAAAGATGAAGAAGGTAACCGACACGGTCGGCGTGCTCGGCCTGTCCTATAAGCCGGACGTTGACGACCTGCGTGAGTCGCCGTCTATCGAGCTGTGCCACATCCTGCAGGAAAAGGGCGTAAAGGTTATCGCGTGTGAGCCGTTCGCCAAGGACACTGAGGTGCAGAACATCCCGAACGTATCGTTCGAGGAGGTTCTCAAGGCAGATTATCTGGTCATCACACTCGGTCACACGCTGTTCAAGGAGAATAAGGACAAGATTGCAGAGAAGCCGTACTTCGACTGCGTTGGTATGATGGAATAATTTCACAAATAGCAGAAAGCCGCCTGTCCGGGCGGCTTTCTGCTATTTGAAGTAGGAATTAGTCGTTAGAAATGTGTAATTATGGGCGTTCTGCCGCTGAAATCCGGTTCATATAATGCGGAACAGGGGAGAGGTGGGATGCCGATGGACGATATCTTACAAGTAAATGAGCGGCTGCGCGGCCTGATATGGGCGCGCCCATGCTGATTCTGCTGCTTGGCACCGGATTGTACTTCACAGCGGTGACCGGCGTTTTTCAGGTGCGGTACTGCGCGCTCTGGTTGCAGAAAACGCTGTTTTCCTGCTTTACCGGTGCCGCAAGACGGACAAGCGGCGGCGTTTCGCCGTTTGCGGCCATGTGCACTGCGCTTGCCGCAACGGTCGGTACGGGCAACATTGCGGGCGTGGCAACCGCGCTGACGCTCGGCGGTCCGGGCGCGGTGCTCTGGCTGTGGGTGAGCGCCTTTGTCGGCATGATGACGGCTTTTGCGGAGAACACGCTCGGGATGCTCTACCGTGAAAAGGGGAGCGACGGCAGTTGGCGCGGCGGAGCCATGCTGTATCTGAAAAACGGTCTGCACAGTCCGCTATTGGCGGGAGCCTTTGCGCTGTTCTGTGTGCTGGCATCGTTCGGTATCGGCAACATGAGCCAGTGCAATTCAATCGCGCAGGGACTTTCCGGCTCGTTCGGCATACCGAGCGGGATCGTCAGCGCGGTGACAGCGGTTTTGCTCGGCGCGGTGCTTCTCGGCGGCCTCAAACGGCTGTCCCGCGTGACGGAAACACTCGTGCCGTTCATGGCGCTGTTCTACATGGGCGGCGCGGTCGTTGTGCTGTGGGTGCATCGAGCGAATCTGCCGCAGGCATTCGCGCAGATTTGTTCGATGGCGTTCGATACAAGGGCAGGCACGGGCGGCGTGCTCGGCTACGGCATGACGCAGGCCGTCCGGGCGGGTGTGTCGCGCGGCGTGTTCTCGAATGAGGCCGGGTTGGGCTCGTCCGTCATGGTGCATGCTGCCGCAGACGCAAAAGAGCCGTGTGAACAGGGGATGTGGGCGGTTTTTGAGGTGTTCTTCGACACGATTGTGATGTGCAGTGTCACCGCGTTCGTCATTCTCACGAGCGGGGTATACGACGTAAGCCGCTACGCGCTCGCGTCCGGCACGCCTTTGCTTTCTCAGCTGACAACCGGTGCACAGCTTACCGCAGAGGCGTTCTCCACCGTATTCGGACGGTTCGGCGGGGGCTTCGTTGCGGTGTCGCTCGCGCTGTTTGCATTCTCGACCCTGCTCGGCTGGTCGTATTACGGGCAGCGTGCAGCGGCCTATTTGATGGGGGAGCGGGTAATTCCGGTCTACAAGGCGGCCTTTCTTCTGGCGGCGGTAGCGGGCTGCATGATGCGGCTTGAGCCGGTGTGGGCGCTCAGCGACACGTTCAACGGCTTGATGGCGCTGCCTAATCTGGCGGGCGTGCTGGCGCTTCGGCGGCAGGTGATTGCGGAATGGTGTCGCTATAAACACGATTTATGACGTTAAACCATTGCAAGTTGCACAAAAATATCCTTTCGGACGGAAAAAACAGGATTAGCACTTGTAAATCCGGTTAAATCCATATAAAATAGAATGGAATTGCGGACACGATTTGTCTGTGTATAAGGGGGAAATAAGGAATGGACGTTACGGCAACTGTTTGGACACTGCTGCCGCCGATCATCGCGATCGCGCTTGCACTGATCACGAAGGAGGTTTACTCCTCGCTGATGATCGGTATTCTTTCGGGTGCGCTGCTCTATACGGGCTTCCATCCGCTGAAAGCCGTCGAAACGACTTTCACCATCATGGGCAGTAAATTGGGAGATAATATCAATATTTGTATCTTCCTCGTACTGCTCGGTATTCTGGTATCGCTCATCACCAAATCGGGCGCATCACGCGCATACGGTGAGTGGGCGGTCAAAACCATTCGCAGCCGGCGCGGCGCGTCGTTTGCGACCTCGTTCCTCGGAATGTTCATTTTCGTGGACGATTACTTCAACTGCCTCACCGTCGGCACGGTCATGCGCCCGGTGACGGACAAGTACAGCATTTCCCGGGCAAAGCTGGCGTACATCATCGATGCAACGGCGGCTCCGGTCTGCATCATCGCGCCGATCTCCTCGTGGGCGGCGGCGGTCGGCTCGTCTCTGCCGGAATCGAGCACGCTGGACGGCTTCTCGCTGTTCCTCAAGACCATCCCGTTGAACCTGTACGCGCTGCTGACGCTCGCGTTCCTCATCTGGCTGATGGCTGCTGATTTCGACTTCGGCCCGATGAAAAAGTACGAGCTTGCGCATAAGGATGATGATCTCTCTCTGATTGAGGAGACTCACGTTGTAGCCGGCTCGGGCAAGGTTTACGACCTGATCCTGCCGATCAGCGTACTGATCGTGCTCTGCATTGCAGGTATGCTGTACACCGGCGGCATTCTGGAAGGCGCGAACATCGTTGAGGCGTTCGCAAACTGCGATTCTTCCACCGCGCTGGTGCTCGGCTCGTTCTTTACGCTGCTGTTCACTTTTGTGCTGTACATCCCGCGCAAGGTGCTGTCCTTTGGCCAGTTCTGTGAGGCATTCACCGAGGGCTTCAAGGCGATGGTTCCGGCTATCCTCATCCTGACGCTCGCGTGGACGCTGTCTGGTGTCTGCCGTGAAGAGTACCTCAACATCGGCGGCTTCGTATCCTCTGTAGTGAAGGCGGAATCCACCATCGGTATGTTCATGCCGGCGGTATTCTTCCTCATCGCGCTCGGTCTGGCTTTTGCCACCGGTACTTCCTGGGGCACGTTCAGCATCCTGATCCCGATCGCTATTGCGGTATTCGGCGATGCACCGTCCACCATGCTGATCATGACCGTGGCAGCCTGCCTGTCCGGTGCGGTCTGCGGCGACCACATTTCGCCGATTTCGGATACGACCATCCTCGCATCCGCGGGTGCACAGTGCAACCACATTGATCACGTTTCCACGCAGATGCCGTACGCGCTGATGATCGCGGCGATAAGCTTTGTAGGCTTCCTTGTCGGCGGTGTGACCGGAAACGACATTCTGGCGCTTGGCGTAGGTGTGGTGCTGCTGGTGCTCACCGTTGCGGTTATTACTGCACGCCAGAAGAAAAAGGCGTAACAACGTCAATTAAAGTCGAAAAATTATGCTCTCCCTTCGGGGAGAGCATAAAATTGCAATAAATCCCATTTTATCCGGTCAAAACTGGATAAGCAGACTCCCGAAAGAAGGTATCCCATTTGACCACTGACCTTACCGTCGGAAAACCGTCGCAGAAGCTGTTCTGGTTCTCGATTCCGCTGCTGCTCAGCGTTGCGTTCCAACAGCTGTACCAGATGGCTGACTCCATCATCGTAGGCCGTTTTGCCGAAACTGTAGAAGCCGGTGAGCTGGCGCTGGCCGCTGTCGGCGCCAGCTACCCGATCACGCAGCTGTTTGTTGCGGTCGCAACCGGTATCAACATCGGTACCGGTGTGCTCGTCTCGCAGCTGTTCGGCGCAAAGCGCTATCTGCGCATGAAGACCGCCATCTCGACCGCACTGCTCACCACCACGGCGGTAGCACTGCTGCTGACGCTGATCGGCGCTGTCGGCACGACGGGCATTATGAATGCGCTGTCCACGCCGGAGAATATCTTTGCGGACGGCTCACTGTATCTGCGCGTGTATGTGTTCGGTCTGCTGTTCCTGTTTATCTATAACGTGTGTACGGGTATCTTCAATGCCATGGGCGACAGCCGAACGCCGCTGATCCTGCTTGTGCTGTCCTCGGTCGGCAATGTCATTCTGGATATGGTATTTGTTGCTGGTCTGCACTGGGGCGTTGCAGGCGTTGCATGGGCGACGTTTATTGCGCAGGGCGCGTCCGGTATTCTGGCGTTTGTGCTGCTGCTGCGCCGTGTGCGCTCGTTTGATACGGGCAACCATTTCGTGCTGTTCGCGCCCGAAATGCTGCGCCGCCTGACCAACTACGCCGTGCCGTCTATCGCACAGCAGAGCTTCGTATCGGTCGGCAATGTTGTCATCCAGTATTACATCAACCTGTGCGGTGCGACCGTCATCGCGGGCTTCTCGGCGGCAAACCGCGTCAACCAGTTTGCGCTGACCTGCTGCATGTCGTTTGCTTCGGGTCTGTCGAGCTACGTTGCGCAGAATATCGGCGCCCGCAAGATGGACCGCATCGGTCCGGGTCTCAAATGGGGTGCGGTGTATTCGCTCGGCCTGTCCGTGGTGTTTATGGCGATCTATCTGCCGTTTGCGAATAAGATCATCAGCCTGTTCGTTCCGGCGGGCAGTGCCTCCGGTGTTATCGATGTCGCACGAGGCTACCTGTTCACGGTTGTGCCGTTTTATCTGGTCGTATGCACCAAGTTCGTATGCGACAGCGTGCTGCGCGGCGCCGGCGCAATGCGTCCGTTCATGGTAACGACGTTCTCCGACCTGATTATCCGCGTGGTGCTGTCCATTGCACTGTTCTATGTGGTCGGCAACGAGCACGGTATCTGGCTTAGCTGGCCGATTGGCTGGTTCCTCGGCTCGGGTCTGTCGGTGTTCTTCTATAAGTCCGGCGCATGGAAAAAGAATCTGCCTACATTCTAACCGGCCGTAAAATTGTAAATGAAAGGGTTTCCCATCGGGAAACCTTTTTTCATGCCTGTTTATTAAGAATCTGCATAACGACACGGCTGACAATTTCTCGCTTTAGGGCAGGGCCTTTTTGCATTTCGTTCCCGCAAAACTGCATTTCGTGAAAAAGACGTTCCGGATGATCGAAAATCTGCTATGGTATAAGCACAGCAGATAATACGGAAGAAGCGGACAGCACCGTCGAGTAACGGCTTCGATACCGGCTGATGAATTGCAGGGTCGCAGCTTCCGCAATATGAAGAACAACTCCTCATAATTGAGATACCCCGCGATGGAAAGCGAGTATAATTCCATTCGGCGGGGTACTGTTTTGCACGGAAAAAACGAGGCGCGCATGCCGTTCACAGGAATGGTGGGTTTTGAAATTGCGTGATGATTGCGGCTCTGTGTGATATGATGGAGAAAAACAGCAGGAGGTGTTTGGGTGAGGATACTTTTTATTTGCCACGGCAACATATGCCGCAGTCCGATGGCAGAATATATCATGAAGGAACTGGTAAAGCGAGAGGACGTCGCGGATGACTGGGAGATTGAATCGGCGGCTGTCAGCCGTGAGGAGATCGGCAATCCGGTGTATCCGCCGGCGCGGCGCAAGCTGCTTGAGCAGGGAATCCCGTGCGGCCATCATGCGGCGCGGCAGATGACACGCGCGGATTATGACCGATTTGATCTGCTGATTGGCATGGACCGGTCGAATCTGCGCACCATGCAGCGCATTTGCGGCGGCGATCCGGACGGCAAGCTGCATTTGCTGCTGGATTTTACCGACCGACAGGGCGAAGAGGTCGCTGACCCGTGGTATACCGGCGATTTTGATGTTGTATGGGAGGATTTACTGGAAGGGTGTCAGGCGCTGCTGAGGGAATATAGGTAAGAAAAAAGGAAACCCGAGAGGGTTTCCTTTTTTGCGGGTTAGATTATTCAGTAAAAGAAACGGTAGGTTTACCAGAACTGTAGTCAGGAATGGTAACAGTGAGATTAATATTAGTAGTACCATCGGAGATTACCAGTTTGCTGGTTGTAGAAGTAAACATCCCATATGGGATTTTGAGAGAGATACGATCATCTTCTACATAATAAGCACCGCCGCCATCGAGGTTATAGATAGAATCGGTCTTTTGATATACCGAATCATTAACAGTAACCGTTAAACCATCTTGCGCCAGCCACGTTGCTGCACCGGAGAAGGTGAGCGTGCAGTACATATTGCTTCCTTTGCTGATCGTCGGCAGCTTAGTCGGCGCTGTTACCGTAGAGCCGCTGGAACCGGAATTACTCGAATCACCGGAACTACTCGAATCACCAACCGTCAGCGTATACTCTACATCAGTATAGCCATCTGCGGTGAGTTTGATTTTATAGTCACCGGCATTGGCAAACAGGCTAACGGGCAGATCGAGAACATCGTATGCAGACGTACTATAAGTGGTATTGGTTGCAGCCGGACGGAAGTTGTTGTCCGCAAGGCTGCTGCTGGAATAGCCGCGGGTCAAAACAGTATCGTTCACCTTGACCTGATTTACTTTAGCCAGATATGTTGTGAGGTCAGATGCATTCAGACCGGTGAAGCTGAGACGATAGTAGGAATACGTTCCCGTATAACTGGTATCGGTTTTCTTTTTAGCGCCGGAAACCGTCGGTGCGGATTTTGCAGCTTCCGCAGGTTTTGCATTAACCGTAAACTTTGCCGTCAGCGGCTCACCATAGTACTTTGCCGAAATAGCAACCGTATGCTCACCGGACGGTACGTTATACAGAGAGATGGTTTTGTTATCCTTGCCGATTACATAATAAGCCATTTCGGAACCGTAACCGTAATATCCGTAAGTACCGATGTCCGTTTTGTCATCCAGCTTAACAGATGCCAGATTCTTGAGGAAATCACCGTTCGAGCCATCTACCGTGAATACGACGACCGGCTTGCCCGATTCGGTAGTCTCGGCAACCGACAGAGAAAGGTTTTTCTCTAGCTGCTTTGCAACGGTCAGCGTCAGGCGCACCTTCTGGAAGGTATCGACCTGCAGCGTCAGCGCGTTATCGCCCAGCTTGAGCTGGTTTGCCGGAATGGTGATGGTGTTCTTCTCGGTGTCGATGGAGTATGCATCCTTGCTCAGCGCCGAGGTGGTGTTGAGGTAAAGCTGGCTGTCGGCATTCTCTTTCAGTTTTTCCAGATATGCCGCTGCCTTGCTGCCGGAAACGAGCAGAACTGCGTCCTCGCCCTCATTTACTTCGTTGATGGACTGGTAGCTTGTCTGACCGTCCTCGGTCACTTCCTTGACCAGAGTCAGGTCAGGAGCTGCGGAAGAGGAAGCCTCGCTGAACGAAGTCGTTTCGCCGAGCAGATTATCCTCCAGCACCTTCTTTACCGCATACGGACGGTTGCGTGTGGTTTCTGCGTTCTCAGAGGTGACATACTCCGCAAAGGTGAGCAGCTTGTCCTCGGTGCGCGCGGTGTTTGCGGCATCGAAGAAGCCTGCGCTGGTGTAAACCTTATCTGCGCCTTCATAATAAACCGCGTCATGGAGCATATTGTCCCAGCGCTCGGAGATAGCGGCTGCATTGGCGTTGTCCAGACCCAGCTTTTCCACGATCTTCGCGTTGGTCAGCAGGTCGGCGCTGAATACCAGATTTGCGTTCATGGTGTTGCTGCCGCCTTCAGAACCGGAATCCGAGGAGGCACCGCCGCCGCCGCTGGTCGCTGCGGAAAGCGCGTCTACGCCTGCCGCTGCGGCACGCGCCGCCGGAGAAACCGACTGCTTATCTGCACCGTAGGCATAGAAGGTCTGGGAGAACGACTTGAAGCCGTTCGCGTAGATGGTCAGCGTATACTTTCCGCTGTGCGTCAGATGGTTGGTAGTATCGTTATACAGCACGAAGGTATCGCCGATGAGATACCAGTCGTCAAACTTATTGAGCACCTGTACCTCGGAATCGCCCGCATACTGCAGTTCTACGCGGTAAATCGGCTGGGTGATGCCGTACAGCATATCCTTCACCGTAAAATGCGTGTTCACGCCGCTGTATGCGCCGGTATCGCTCAGCACCAGAGACGGCGTTTTCTCGTTTACCACATGGATCGGGAACAGCTCGGCATTGCCGTTCGATACCACGCGCAGCTTGTAGCGACCGTTCGAGAAGAAGTTCGACTGACCGAGTGGGACAGTGATGCACGCAACGGTAGCGCCGTCAACACCGTGCGGCAGCGCCTTGTTGAGGCTCCACTTCAAATTGCTATTGAGCACGCTGTTACTTTCATCGTCCTGCACGAGTACAACGCTCGTAATGCCGTCCACAAACGCCTTTTCCGCGTCGGTGCCGTTGGCATAGTTGAACATAAGCTGTACCTCGCCGGAAACATGATAGAGATTATCGTCGGATTCGCTTAGAACGGCGTCCGGAGAGTAGAAACGTACCGAATTGGAGGCAGTTTTCAGGTCAATGGTTGTGTGGGTCGGATTATAGCGTACCTTACCGGCGGCGTCCTTGTTGGTCTGGTGATAATCCCAGACGTAAACCGGACCGTTTGCAAGGAAGTAGTAATCGACTGGTACACCGGAAACGGTCGGCTTTACCGTGTTCTTGCCGCCGAGGCTGACGGTCTGGGTCTTGCCGGTGGTCTTATTGGTAACGGTCAGCGTGCTCGGGTCGAGTACGGTGGACTGCCACTTGACAATGCTGCCGTCGGTGGAAACCTTGGAGCAGCCGGCGTTGATTTCGGTGCCGTCAACGGTCAGCGTGCAGTTATCCAGCGTGTTGCCGTCCTCAAAGCGGATAACAACGAACTGACCCAGTGCGCCGAGCTGAACGGTGTTCATGTCGATGAGCTTGGTCTGCTCGGGTACGACCAGACTCTGCTGTGCAACCGAACCACCAGAGGAAGAGCCGCCGGAAGAGGAGCCGCCGCCGGAGGACGAACTGCCGCTGGAAGAGGAACCACCACCGGAAGCTGCCGCGCCGACCGTCTCGGTTTTGCCTGCGGCAACCGATTTATTGCCTGCCTTGACGCCGGAAACGCCGTTTGCGGCAGTAACCTTGGTGCCGGAGGTAGAAACGGTGACGTTATCGGCGTTCGCCTGCACCGCGCCGACCTTGCCCGAGCCGGTGATCTTTGCACCGTCGGCAACAACGGTGATGCTGTCAACCGAGCCGGAAACCGCAATGTCGGTATTGGCGATAATGCCCTTGCCGGCCTTGGTGTCCTTAAAGGTTACACCGCTTTCGCCGCCGCGCAGTACAATGCGGCCGGTGACAGTAACACCCGTCAGGTCGATTCTGCTGATGCCGTCTGCAATGATGAGGTCGCCGTTGATGGTCTTGCCGGACAGGGAAACGCCGTTTTCACGCACAATAACGCTGCCGTCCACCGTGGCAGACAGAGAATCGTCTGCATCGGCGTAGGTGCTGGCCATCTCACTGATGACCTTGGCGAATTCTGCACGGGTGATGCTGTTTTTCGGGTTCAGCTTACCATTTGCACCGTTGACATAGCCGTTTTCAATCAATGCAGCTACACTGCTCCGTGCCCATGCAGAGACAGAAGCACCATCGGTGTAATTGTTCAGAACGGACGTATCGCCGCTTTCAAGTGCAAATGCACGCGCGAGGACAACAAAAGCCTCTTCACGGGTGATCGGCGCTTCGGGATTCAGTTTGCCGTTTGCACCCTGAAATGTGCGCATGGCAACGGCCAGTTTGAGATCGTTGTAATACCATGCAGAAGTGTTTGCATCGCTGTAAACCGACAGGTCAGCTGTTTTGCGAGCGGCAAAGGCACGGTTGACGATAGCAGCCATCTGGGCACGGATCAGCAGGCCGGAGCTGTTAATCTGGCCGTTTGAGCCGTTCAGCAGGCCGTTCTGTACAGCGCTGCGCAGGCCGGCTGCGGACCAGTCGGTTGGGAAATCGGTAAAATCTTCAGGCGAGGCAGCGAATGCATTCGCTGGCAGGAGCATAGCTCCGGCCAAAAGCATCGCAAGGGTACGTTTTTTGTTCAAGTATATTTTCCTCCTTGTTGTTAGACTGGGCTAACCATACCGGTAAAAAATTTCCTTTCCATAGGAAAGGAGCGTGATCACAATGAGTTATCATACACTAACTCATAAGTAGGTAATAAAATATCATAAAGATTTTGTGGTGTCAAATCCTGATATTTACAGGAAAGAACGGCCGTATCATATAAACAACACAAAAAGTACACAAAATCCTGCAATGAGTTAGGAGAAACTAACTCTGGATGTGATTTTTGATAAAGGAAAAATTTTTTGTATGTGCGATACATATTGTTTACAGCGGAAAAGGCACAAAGCAGCACATAATTTCTGTGGAAATGATAAAAATACGGTATAGAAGTTAACAATATGCGATAAAGATTACAACTGAATATTGAAATATCATAGGGAAGATGGTGCGCTGCATTATTTTCCGTGCTTGTCGGCGTACAGCGGCAGGTGATGTTTTATTTTCAGGGCATTTGTACAGGGGAGACATATTTATATAGGTATGTATAGAGTGTACAAATTTCCTGTAAAATATTTTTTGAAAAAGTTGAAGAAAAGTGTTGACATTAGGCGTATACTGCGGTATACTAAATAAGCTATTGATGAGCAGTTAAGAACAACGAAAAGTTGTGAAAACCCTTTGAAAACAGCAGATTGTACCTTGTAAATTAAACAACGATGTGCTTAAACTTTTGTTCAAAAGAACGAAGGTTGTAGTGCGAACCTGAAATTTCGAGAGTTTTTTAC